>JAGGZA010000011.1 GCA_021162265.1 Candidatus Aerophobota bacterium
CATAAACTCCTTCATAAACGAAGATACTCAGTTAGCAAAGGAAGTTTGTGAAAGGGATGACGTTGTGGACGGTTTGAGAGACCAGATACTAAGGGAACTCATTACCTTCATGACCTCCGATGCAAAAACCATCGAACGCTCCATTCACCTGATAAGAATCTCCCGCAACTTAGAGCGCATCGCAGACCTCTCTACAAACATCTGCGAAGATGTAATCTTCATGGTAGAAGGCAAAACCATCAAACACCACAGGGATGAGGAGGGGTAGAAATAGTTGCGAGTTACAAGTTGCCAGTTGTGAGTTTTTAGTTGGGAGTGTCACCTTTATTGAACACTTCTCTGTAAAACTCAACTTCCCAAAAAAAAGAGGAATAAAGACATTACACCCTTTGCAAGCTTCGTGTTTTGGTATTTTGATCTGAGGCTTATTGAGAGAAAGGGAGGGTGAAGCATCGCTATGTTATGAATATCACTAATTATTTTTCTTTTCAATTCACCTTATGGGAAAGATATAGAAGCATGTAGTATATAACAAAAATTCTATGGTTTTGACGCATGTCTATTTACCTTTTTCGTTCGGGAAGTTGGGTTTAACTTTGGCTTGCCTGCCTGCCAAAGCCTTGGCATAGGCAGGTTTTTGTGGATTTTCGAGGTAGTCCGTAGCACAGACATTCTTGTCTGTGCCTGAATCACAGGCAGGAATACCTGTATTACCTTGAGTGAGGGAGAAGAGAATTTTGTTCTTTTTTCGTTATCACCTCAATAAGAAATCTTCGGATAATTGCTCATCCGGTATCTTTCTTTCTAAAGGCAAGTATAGATTTACTCGTATTTTTAACTTCGCAAGATATCTACAAAGCATTGGACCAACAGTACCCCAAGGTAACCATCCAAGCCCACAGCCTAATGCTGGAATTGCTAAGGATTTAATACCTTCCTTTTCATAGTGAGCAATTAACCATTTCAATCCTTCTTCTATCCCCTTGAAATCTGCCGGCTTTCGCCAATCAGTCTTAGTAGGAAAAAGGAGAAACCAAGTCTGTAAATTCAAATTTGTCAATTTTTCTGCTTCGTCAGCCAATACAAAATCTAATGATTCCTCTCTTTTATAAAGATATGGTTTGCCCATTTTTAAAGTTTTACTTTTGCATAGATCCTGATACTTCACATAAACATCAGGAAACTGATATTTGGCTCTGGAAGCAAGTCCTTTACCCATTACACCTACCGTATTAACACTTATGGTAAGCGTTTGCATTCTGGAGAAAAACATATCACCTTCAATAAGTGAAAGATTATTTGTAAGAGGAATTTGGCGAGAAGGCTGAAAAAACAACTCAGGTTCAGGAATAATTGGAATATTCCGACTACCAATCTTGGATCTTACCTTATTTAACGCATTCTGATTAGGAACATAAATTTCACTGATATATTCGGGACTAAGGCTATCTGGAACTAAACACTCAGCCATTAGTTCTCTTTTAGAACCGTCCTGTGATGCCCACCATCCCTTATCAGTTTTCTCTCGTATAATTTTAATATATTTTTTGGCTCTTCCTGCTGAGAAAATCTCTGTATTATAGCTTGCTGCATTTCCTGTCGTAACAAAAATATCCTTTCTATTCAGAATGTTGTATTTTAAGCCAATAATGATTATATCTTCTAAATTTGCTTTACTAAAAAAAATTACTCGGTAAAGCATCGCATTCCGGGGTTGAAAATATAAATTTACAAAATCCCAAAGATTTCGTCCATCGGATAGTTTCTTTTCTCTTATAGTAGCAACAATTTCTGCATCATAGATTGGAGTAAAAGAAATTTTTTCATCTTCTATCTTTCTATGGCACAGGATGCCTCTTTGTAAAATTGAACTCAAATTATTAATGTGGGTAATATAATATAATCCTCTCAACTTTAACATAATTCCTCTCCTCGTTTATCCCTATCTGAAATTATTTTACTCTCATTTTCTTCCTTCCACAATATTTATTTCTTCAGTTAAACCATAGAGTTTGTAGACGATTTGGTCGATGAGGTGGTCAGTTTTGCGAAGTTTTTCTTTCAGAGGAAGAAGGCGGGAGAGGGATTTTTCATATTCTTCTTTTATGGTTTCGTAGAGGCCCCCGGGATTTCAAATTCGCAGAGATTTTATTTTTGTTTTTCTCTAAGGTTTGCCAGAACTCCTCAAAAGTTAAATGCTTCTCTCCTTTCTGATAATCTCCGATGTAATTTTTAATTTTGGATTTTCCGGTTAGAACTTCGATTCCCTTTTTGCCACTCTTATCCGGTTTTATCTTAAGTTGAACCTCCAGCCATTCTAGGAATCCTTTAATCTCTTTTTGTTTCTCTTTGTTGTACTCGATCATCTTCTCTGCAAGAAAAGCGAGGATATCATGCACTACATCCGACTGTTCCCACAATGCTCCATCGGGTATCTGCCAGCCTTTGTTTATTGGGTCAGCGTTGTGTTTTTTCACCAGTTCCGGGTCGGGTTTGTGGATTTTCTTAAGACGCTCTTCAATAAACTTTAACAGGGCTTCTGCTTCCATATTCCCCATTTTATCCTCTTTATTCATTATTATTCCAATGTTCTTCTCTGTAAAAAAGGAGTAAACTCCCTTTCACCCTCCTTGCTAACTTTTCTTTAAATAATAAAGAATAGAACATCATACTTCTCTGGGTGCCTTTATTCCACACACCCCACTTGACTATACTTTTTATGGTAATCTATTCCTGCGTATAACATCTCGCACCTCCTTGGTTTTTTGTTAATTTTACCAGGGGGGTGCTCCTTTTTTACATCATATTTTACTTAAGAATTTGAGAATAAGGAGCAGCGATGCGGTTTAGGAGTTGTTTTTTATGTGTTTTCCCGGGGTGGGAAGTGTGGAGTGGAGCCGCGAGCTTCCTCTCCTTGAGGCAGATGTGGGGTGCAGCATGTCAACGTTCCCTCGGGAGCGGGGCGAATGTCTGCCTTCCTCCCTCCAATACAAGTTAGGATTGGGGGGGAGGAGAAGCATGAATCCTATTCTTGACCTTTTTCTCTCCTCTGTATCTCATTCTTCAAGTTCTACCATATAGGCTTTCAAGAATTTTTCAATGGCTTTTACAGTCTCTTCTTTAAATTTAGGAGGACTTTGAGCTATCCACACAGTAAAATTGTATAGCTCCTGAGTATCCACTTTTAGCCATTTTTTATTCTTATAAAGAAAAACGAACAGAGTAGTCATAGCGATACGCTTATTACCGTTTTGAAAGGGGTGATTTTTAATCATAAGATAAAAAAGTATACTTGCCTTAGAGAGAAGAGTGGGGTAGAGAGACTTTTGGGAGAAACTTTGAAAAGGAGCAGCTAAACAACTCTCTAAAATGTTA
>JAGGZA010000033.1 GCA_021162265.1 Candidatus Aerophobota bacterium
ACCTTAGAGTGGAAAAACACAGATGCTATACCAAAAGAGTACAATCTTTACCTCACCGATGAGGATGAAAATGTCCTATCTTGTATGAGAGAGAAAAATAATTATTCCTTCACCACATCTACTGAAAGGACTCTCTTTAAAGTAATTGCCACCACTAAATCCTTATCATCACCCAAGAATTTAACCTTAACCGAGGTTTATAGCTACCCCAATCCGGCAAATAATACTGCCAATATCCGCTTTAAATTGGGGAAAGAGGCAAACATTACCATTAAGATATACACCATATCAGGTGAGCTTGTAAAAACCTTAGTGGAAAATAAATTCTATAGCTCTGGAACTTTTGACGGGGAAAACAATCCCGAGCTTTCCTGGGATCTTACCAACGGGAAAGGCTCGCCTGTTGCAAAGGGAATATACATTTTTCTTGTTGAGGCAAAAAACTCTGCAAAAGGATTGGTTAAAATATTTAAGACTGCCGTTATAAAATAAATAAGATTATAATCCTTTTACCGGCTTTGTAATAACAATTTCTCTCACTTCCCTGCTGCATTTCTCTTAACTAATACTCTAAAATACTCTTTGTATTTGACAGTTTGAGAAGGGGGGGTATAATTGTATGGTATTTAAGCCAAAAAATTAAGAAAGGGTAAAAATTGCTATTAATAGACTGGCAAATAGTGGTAATGATAATTGCCCTATCTGTTGCAGTAATTGCTGTATTTATAAGCATAGCAAATCAGAAAAAGATACATACAAGTTTTGAGAAAGTAGAAGAATACATAGAGCAAAGAGTTGGGAAAGAAGAACAACAACCTTCCTCCTCTTCTCAGGAAAGGTTAAGCAGTGCGGATGCCCTTATTCAAAAACAACATGACCAGCTCCTGCAGCATCTTATCTCTCTTAGCAAACTTGCAGTGGAAGGAAAAGGAGGAAAAGAAGAAAAAACTCTAAATTACTTTATGGACCCTGGAATCCATGACAGGATAGCTCAAATAATTGCCCAGAAAGTTTTAGATGAGATAAAGAAAAAATGGTAGATTAGTGTGATGAGTAAAAGAAGAGTTGTGATAACAGGGATAGGGGTAGTAAGCTCTGTGGGAATCGGGAAAAAAGCTTTCTGGGAATCTCTTAAGGAGGGAAAATCCGGGATGGGCAGAATAACTCGTTTTGATGCCTCCGAACTTCCAGTAAAAATAGCTGCAGAAGTGAAAGGCTTTGACCCTCACCAATTTATGGATAGAAAAATTATAAAAAGAACCGACCGCTTTACTCAATTTGGAATTGCAGCAACAAGGATGGCTGTGGAGGATGCAAAAATTGATATCAGTAAAGAGGATCAGGAGAGAGTAACCGTATTTATGGGAACGGCTATTGCAGGAGGAGAGTTTGCTGAAGAACAGCATGCGCTCCTTGTAAAACAGGGTCCTAAAAGGGTTAGCCCTCTTTTAGGCATAATATTTTACAATGATTCCTGTGTAGCCCAGATATGCATTGAATTTGGCTTAAAAGGAGCAAGTGTTACTCTTTCAGGCGCCTGCGCTGCTTCTTCCACAGCTATTGCCTGTGCTTTTGAGAAAATAAGAGAGGGAGAATTTGACCTTATTCTGTCAGGAGGAGTTGAAACCCCCATAATAACCACTTTTGTTGCTTCAGTAAGTAAACTTGGAGCTATGTCCCGGCGAAATAACGAACCTGAAAAGGCATGCAGACCCTTTGATAGAAAAAGAGACGGGTTTGTTCTGGGAGAGGGAAGCTGTATCCTCGTCCTGGAGGAATTAAATCATGCTTTAAAGAGAGGAGCTCATATTTACGCAGAAATTATGGGAGCAGGGAGAAGTACCGATGCTTACCACATAACCTTCCCGGAACCAACTACAGAACAGGCATCAAGGGCTATAAGACTTGCACTTGCTGATGCACAAATCCTGCCAGAACAGATAGACTATATCAATGCCCATGGTTCATCCACCAGGGCAAATGATATAGCAGAAACAAGAGCAATAAAAAATGTACTGGGAGAGCATGCTTATCATATAAGCATCTCTTCAACCAAATCCTTATACGGACACCCTATGGGAGCTGCTGGAGCTATGGACCTTGCTGCTACCTGTTTTGCCATTGAAAATAATCTTATCCCCCCTACTATAAACTACGAATTTCCCGACCCTGAATGTGACCTTGATTATACCCCTAATGAAGCTCGTACAGGTAGAATAAATACAGCACTTTCCAATTCCTTTGGATTTGGAGGACACAATACCTGCATTGCAATAAAAAGGTTTAATAGTGTATAAAGATATCTACCACTATGGACTTTTAGCAACTGCAGTTTCTTCCTTTTTCGTGGCTTTTATTGTATATATTAAAGCTTACGAGGATAATAAGAAATCTGCATTTTTACTGATAAATGCAGCAATCGGGCTATGGGCATTTTGCCTTTTTATCTTTCATACCCTGCATCAACCTCAAATTTCCTGGTTAACATTCTCCCAGCTTGTCGCAATATTCATTCCCGTAACTTTTATCCACTTTGTATTTGTTCTGTTAGATGAGCTTCCTCAACGAAAAAAACAGCTAATATTATTTTACCTGCTTGCTTTAGCTCTTGGACTCTTAAGTTTCACAAAGTTATCCATAGTCGGTATCACTTACAAAGAAGTAATAGGTTATCATCTTGTTCCCGGACCTGCTTACAGGGTATTTAGCGGTATGTTTTTCTTTTTAATGATATATGGATTCATCCTGATGATTAAAGCCCTGAAAAAAAACACAGGATTCAGAAAAAACCAGATAAGATATTTTCTGGTTGGTTCCTTTTTAGGGTTTGGAGGAGCAATATTTACCTTTTTACCTCTTTATAATGTAAGCATCCCTCCTCTGGGAATATTAGCTGTTCCTGGCTATGGAATAATTCTTGCTTACGCCATGCTCAAGCGTCGCTTGATGGACATACGCACAGTTGTAAGCAAAGGGCTCATCTTCTCTGCCACAACAGTATCTATTTTTATCCTTTTTTTATTTATAGGACTGAAGGTAGCAACTTACTATCACCTGGGTATAATTCTTGACTTAAGAATTTTTCTTTACATTCTGGCTCTTTGTTTCTTCCTTGTGATTATGTTAACCTCTCTTCGCAGAAATCTTGAGCAATTAATAGAAAAACTGATTTTTAAAAAAACCATATCTTCCTCCCGGGAACTAATAAAGGGAAGCCAGAAGCTTGTAACAATTCTGGATGAAAAAAAGCTATCTGAATTTTTTCTCCAGACACTTGTCAGGGCAACTGATGTAAGATGGGGAAATCTCTGGTTACGCGAGGAAAATAAAGTGGATTACTCCTTAACAGCAATAATGGGAGAAAGAGGAGGAAAAACTCCAGTAGAAAAACCTTTTTTGAAAGAAGACTCCCCCTTCTCCAGGATATTTAAAAAAGAAAGGAGGATTTTGCTCCGCGAAGAGATTTTCTCTCTCCTGAGGGATATTGAGGATGGAAATATAATAGAGGATGAATTGAGAAATGCCGATTTTTCTCTTGTTATCCCTCTATTCTTTAAAAATTCTATTAAAGGATGGGTTTTTCTGGGAGAGAAAAAATCCGGAGATATGTTTTCTCATTATGAGCTTCAGGCACTATCGCTATTCACCGAGCAAGCAGCTATTGCCATTACCAACGCTCAATTATTTAGAAGAATTAACAGGATGAAGGAATACAATGAGAGAATTGTAACCAACGTAGACAGCGGTCTTATAGTTGTAAATGAGGAAGGTAAAATTACCACCTTCAATAAAAAGGCGGAAGAAATAACCTCGGTATCCTCTCACAGCGTTCTGCAAAAAGACCTGAAAGTATTACCCTCTCCACTCAACGAGATTATCTTTAAATCCTGGCAGAGCAAAAGACCCCTGTCCATTCCCGAGCTTGCATTAAGAACAGGGGAAGATAATATTATAGTCAGTGTAAAAACATCCCTCATAGAAGAGGAGAGTGGACAGATGGGAGTTATAGCAATTCTTATGGACCTTACCGAGGTAAAGAGGATGGAAGAGAGGATGAGACAAACAGAAAAACTTGCCAGCATAGGATCCATGGTATCTCAACTTGCCCATGAGATTAAAAACCCTTTATCTTCCATAAGGACCTTCACAGAACTTCTGCCAGAAAAATTTCAGGAAGAAGAATTCAGAAAGGAATTTTTCTCTCTCGTTTCTGGAGAGATAAATAGAATTGATGCTCTTATCAATAGAATGCTTAACCTGGGAAAAGTTAACATAGCTGAGTATAAAACCATCTCTATAAGAGAAATAATTAAGGATACTCTCTCCTCCCTCAGTATTCATTTAAGAGAGCAAAACATAAGGATAAAAACAACCTATTGCAGGGAACCCCTCTTAATATGGGGTGACTCGCAGGGATTAAGGGAGGTGTTTTCCAATATTATTATTAACTCAATCCAGGCAATGCCCGAAGGAGGAAATATAAGCATCTCTATTCAGAGAAAAAAAAGAAGAGGTACAGATGGAAACTTCCTGGAAATCAACATAACAGATGAGGGAGGAGGAATCCCGGAGAAGTATCTACACAGAATTTTTGACCCCTTTTTCACCACCAAGCCACAGGGATCTGGTTTAGGACTTTATATCTGCTACCAGATTATCCAGGGTCACGGAGGAGAAATAAGAGTGAAAAACACATCTTCGGGAGCAAACTTTACCATTTTACTCCCTCTATCGGAAACCAACATTCCTGTTGAAAAAAAGAGGAAGATTTATGGTTAACATACTATTTGTTACTCATGAAGAAAAAAGAAAGGATTTTCTTGGCAATATTCTTGGACCGGATTATTTTATAGTTACCTGCGACGGAGAGCAAAAAATTGAAGGGCTTTTACCACTGGTGGACCTTGTAATTGTGGACTTCTCATCTCTTGGGTGGGAAAGCTTAAAAGTTATATCCCTGGCAAGAAAAAGTAGCCACTTAATAGATGTTTTTGGAATAGGAAAGGAGGTTAACAAAGAAATAATTAAGGCAGCACAGGGAAGAGGACTATCAGAGTATATTGATGTGGACAAAGATATCTCCTTTCTTCCCAAACTGGTCAAGGATAAAGTGGAAAAACAAATATTAATCTCTAAAATTGAAGAGAAAAAAATATCAGAAAACCTCTCCCTCTCTCCCATAGAAGAAGAGAAAAACTCATCCCTTGAAGAATGGAAGTTTCTGGAAGATATGTCACGCTTCCTTGCCTATGGCTATAACTTAAATGAACTTTTGCAATTTTTTCTTAATTTTTTAAGCAGAATATTTGGGGTAACAAGACTGTGTATTCTTCTGGGAGACAGGGTAAAAAACACCTATACAGTAAAAGCCTGTCTTGGGTTAAGCGAAGAAACAAAAAAATACGCCCGGCTTCATTCAGAAAGGGGTCTTGCGAAGTTTCTTGCAAGAGAGGGAACAGTGGTAACAAGAGAAAATTTCCCCCATACTGACCTTAAAACTACCTATGAGATAAGGCAGGATATGAAACTCATTCAGTGCAATACCGCAATTCCCCTTTCTCCTCAGGGAAGATTAATAGGGATACTTGGAATTGGACCAAAGATAACAGGAGAAAATATCTCTCTCAAAGAGATAAAACAGATTTTTCTCTTTTCCAATCAAGTTGGACTTGCCATTCAGAACCTTCTATTCTATGAGGAGATGAGCTGGCATAAAAGGTATATTGAGAAAGTGCTTGAAAATGCTTCAAGTGGTGTAATAAGCATAGACACCGAACCCAGGGTTGTTACCTGCAACCCCCGAGCTCAAAAAATACTAAAACTCTCTGAATCATCAAACCTGATAGGAAAAGATATAAGAAGCCTGCCTTCACCTCTTGCAGATCTTTTGTTTGAAACTCTTAACAAAGGAATATCTCATGAAAGAAAGGAGGTTTATGTTCCGGCTATAAGAAGCTGGCTTGGGATAAACACAAGCCAGACCAGGGATGCAGAGGGAAAAGTTATAGGAAGTATGATGATATTCACAGACCTTACTCCTGTAAAGGAGCTTGAAGAAGAAAAGAAGAAAGCACAGAAAAGAGACTTTCTTGCTCAGGTAGCTACACGTCTTTCTCATGAGCTTAGAAATAGTTTTGTGCCAATTAAATCCTTAGCCGAACTTCTACCCTCAAAGTACCTTGACGAGGAATTTCAAAAAACTCTCTTTTCTGTTGTAACCCAGGAAATTGAGAGAATAGATGACCTTATTGAACGTCTTGTATTCTTCAGCCAACCTCTTAAACTTGAAAAAACTGCTGAATCTTTACCTGATTTAATAAATGAAACTCTTGAAAAAGCTAAAAAAAGAGTACCTCCAGATAAAGATGTTCAAATGAACATAACGTGTAAAGAAGAAAACCTGCAGATTTATGTGGACAAAAAAGCTATAATTGAAGCCTTTAAAAATATTGTAGCAAATAGTATAGAAGCTGTGGAGGAAAAAATAGCAAAAATAGACATTAACTGCGAGGTTATTTCTGAACTACCTGATAAGACTTCAATTAAAGTGGAGAAAAAAATAAAGTCTCAGCAACCCGGGCAGTATATAAAAATAGAGTTTAAGGATAACGGTCCGGGACTTCCCGAAGAGAGAAACTCAAACAGTATATTTGACCCCTTTTTCACCACCAAGAACAGGGGGATAGGTCTCGGACTAACTATTTCTCAAAGTATTATTGAAGAACACGGAGGGAGTATAGTTCCCCTTAGCAAAAAAGGAGAGGGCACTACAATGATGGTTTATCTCCCTCGTTACCAACCCCCCACTTAAAAACAAAGGAGAGCCGGATTGGAAAATAAAGAGGCTATAGTTTTTGTAGTGGATGATGAAAAAAGTGTACAGGTATCGCTTAAAATGATTTTAAAAGATAGATACAGGGTTTTTACCTTTACCCATCCCGAAGATGCTCTTTTGAAACTCTCTCTCGAACCAGATCTTATTTTCACGGATATAAGGATGTTCTCTATGAATGGACTTGAATTTTTAGAAAAGGTAAAAAAAATAAAGCCTCAGACAGAAGTTATTATGATAACTGCCTATCCAGACTTTTCCTCCAGCCTCAAAGCTCTTCGTGAGGGTGCCTTTGATTACATTGTTAAACCCTTTGGGAAGGAGCAAGTGTTAAATGCTGCTGAGAGAGCACTCCAGAAAAGAATCCAGACTATAGAAAATAGAAGGATTATTCATGATTTGCGAAAAGCTATTGAACTGAACTATGAGGCAACGACAAAATCTCTTGTTCTGGCTGTAGATGCAAAGGATTCTTATACAGCAGAGCACTCCCGGAGAACCTCGCAGCTTCTGGCAATACTTGGAAAAAGAATTGGCATACCCGAGCATAAACTAACAGTTTACAAACGAGCAGCAGAGCTTCACGATATCGGTAAAATAGGAATTGAGGAAAAAATATTAAGAAAAAAAGGAGCCTTAACCTCTTATGAGTTTGAGAAAATAAAACAACATCCTGTTATTGGTTACCAGATACTCCGTCCAACTACCTTCCTTCAAGAAGGGCTGGATATAGTTTTATACCACCATGAAAGCTATGATGGCAGTGGATATCCTGAAGGTCTTAAAGGTAAGAAAATTCCTTTCCCGGCAAGATTATTCACAATCATTGATGCCTATGATGCTATGACTACCGAAAGATGTTATAAAGGAAAACTATCCTGCCGGGAGGCTATTGAAGAGATAATCAATGCAAAGGGCAAGCAATTTGACCCGGAACTTGTAGATCTTGTCATTCCTCATTTTTTAAAGCTTGAAAGAGACGGTTATCTTCATAATTTGTAGATATTTTCTATAATTTAATCTATTGATCGTATTAATAATCAAACACCAGGGGAGGTCTTTTTGTGAGAGAGGAATGCGGGGTATTTGGAATTCACAATCACCCTCAGGCAGCAAAGATAACCTACCTGGGTCTTTAT
Organism: Candidatus Aerophobota bacterium; assembly: GCA_021162265.1. GTDB lineage: Bacteria > Aerophobota > Aerophobia > Aerophobales > B3-G15 > CBFDTW01. Next base: position 7,972 of record JAGGZA010000033.1, read on the forward strand.
GCTCTTCAACACAGGGGTCAGGAAAGTGCCGGGATTGTCGTAACAGATGGCTCCAATACGCTTGTTCACAGAGGAATGGGTCTTGTAGACTCTATATTTAGCGAAGAGGTTCTTTCCTCTCTACCCGGAAGATTTGCCATCGGTCACAACCGTTACTCTACAACAGGCTCTACATCCCCGGCTAATGTTCAACCTTTACTTATAAGCTTTTTTGGAGAGGGAATAGCCCTATCTCACAATGGAAACCTTATAAATGCTGCAAAAATAAGAGAAAAACTTGAATCTTCTGGTTCTATCTTTCAATCCACAATGGACACCGAGGTTATTGTTCATCTTTTTACAAAATTTAACAAGTCCCTGGGAAGAAAAAAAGCAGTGGTTGAGGCTTTAAGACG
>JAGGZA010000022.1 GCA_021162265.1 Candidatus Aerophobota bacterium
AAATAGAACTTGGGTCTGATATTTTGCCTGGCAACTCTAAGGCTATTCCTTCCAAGCAAGCTCTTGCCAGCATTGGTCAGATAAAACTTATGGACCTTTACTATAAATTTTTCAAAAGATATTCCCTGCCAGTAGGTCAGATTTTATTAAGCGCCAGTGATTTCTCCAATCGCTCCACTTACATTAATGCTCGCAACACAATTCTAACTTTACTTAAAACAGGAGCTGTTCCTGTGGTAAATGAAAATGATACTGTAGCTGTGGAAGAAATAAAATTTGGAGATAATGATACTCTCTCAGCTCTTGTCGCTGGTCTGATTGATGCGGATCTTTTAGTTATTCTCTCTGATATTAAGGGACTTTATACCTGCGATCCAAAGAAAAATCCAGAGGCGGAGTTTTTGCCTCTCGTAGAAAAAATAGACAGAAAGATTGAAGAAATGGCTCAGGGAACCTATGCAGATAATAGAGTGGGGGGAATGCAGACAAAAATTAAAGCAGCTAAGATAGCAACTCGCTCCGGTATCCCTGTGGTTTTGGGAAAAGGTAGTAACTTCTTGAAATCTCTTTTTGCTTGCAAAGAAGAGGGAACCATATTTTTGCCCACTCAAAGTAGACTTCAGGCAAGAAAAAAGTGGATTGCTTATGGAAGAAAGACCCGGGGAAGTGTTGTGGTGGATGAGGGAGCAAAAAGGGCTCTGTTAGAAAAAGGGGGTAGCCTTCTCCCTGTAGGGATAAAGGATGTGGTGGGGAAATTTCGACAGGGTGATTCTGTTAGCCTCTTGGATACAGAAGGAAAGGAGTTTGCTCGAGGGATTGTTTACTATTCTTCAGAAGAACTTGAGAAGATAAAAGGTTTACACACGAAAGAACTTGAGAGAAAACTTGGATACAAATATTATGATGAAGCGATACATAGAGATAATCTGGTAATACTTTAACCTGTGTTTTTTATTTTTGTTCCCTTATATCAAATCCTAACTCTTTTAAGGAGTCTATTTTCTTACGCCAATCCTTTTTAACTCCCACTCTAAGGCTAAGGTAGATTCTGCACCCAAGACGACTTTCTATTTCTTTTCTTGCCAGTTGACCAATTTTTTTTATCATACTGCCCTTTTTACCTATAAGTATGCCTCTCTGGGAAGGATGTTCTACATAAATAGTTGCACTTATATAGATTAACTCTTGTGTCCTTTCCTTGAATTCATCCACTTTGACCAGTACAGAATAAGGGACTTCTTGATGGGTAAGCTCAAATATTTTTTCTCTAATAAGTTCTGCTACAAGGACACGTTCTGCCTGGTCAGTAATAAGATCCGAAGGATAATAAGGGGGATGGAAAGGAAGATAATTTATAATCTCACCAACAAGAATAGATAGGTTTGTCCCTTTTTTTGCGGATATAGGAATAGACCTGTTAAAAGGAAAATGCTCCTGGTATTTTTCGATAATAGATAAAGCTCTATACTGTTTTATTTTGTCAACTTTATTTACAGTTAATATAACCGGTTTTTTTACTTTCTTTAAATGATCCATAATAAAATAATCTTCAGAGCAAGGCTCATTCTCATCAGCTACAAACACCACCACATCAACTCCTTCAATTCCCATCAAAGTTTCCTCTATTATTTTTTTATCTATAATTGTAGGAGCCTTTTCTACCTGGGTTAATCCAGGGGTATCTACAAATACTATCTGTGCTTCTTCAAAGGTAATCACTCCCTTGATGATGTTTCTGGTTGTCTGAGGACGGGGAGATATGATAGCTATTTTTTCTCCTACCAGCTTGTTTAAAAGAGTAGATTTGCCTACATTTGGTCTTCCTATCAGGGTTACAAATCCAGCCTTGAAATCTTTTCTTTGCTCTGTCAAATTATTACCTCTCTTATATTTAAGTATATGGCAAAGTGGAACCAGGGAGGACAATTTTAGACTACAGGTAAATATTTATTTTATCGTGTAAACCTTTGGGGGGAATCCCCCCAAAGGTTATTTAAGTTGACGGTTGTACTCTGCAAGTACTTCTCTTTGTATTGTTTCTCTTAATTCCTTATTTAAAGGATAAGCGGTGTCAATAAATTCTCCATTGGGAAGCTTGCGAGAGGGCATTGCTACAAATGGACCGTCCTTGCCTTGAATGATTTTCAAGCCATGTATCCGAAATTCGTTGTCAAATGTCACCGTTACCCATGCCTTAAATCTTTCCTTCCCTTCTACTCTTTTTACTTTTACTTCCGAGATTCTCAACCTGACCCTCCTTGAAAAACTTTTTCTTCAGTGGGTTGAGTTAAATACACCTTTCCTTTTTCTTGCATAGAGCTGGCTAATCTCTTTGCATCCTTTTCGCTTTCTACTACTGCAAATACCGTGGATCCACTTCCTGACATTAAAACATCCGCTATTCCTCTCTTTTTAAACTCCTTTTTAATCTCTCCTATTAAGGGAAACTTTTCAATTACCACCTCCTCTAATTTATTGTAAAGCAACTCCTTTACTCCCTGGATTTGCTTTGATTTTATTCTCTTTATCAGATCCTTAAGGCTTAATTTATTATTTAATTTTCTCTCTGTCAATCTATCCCTGACCTGAGAATAAGCCCAGGATGTAGATACGTGAATGTTTGGATATACAAGAACGAGCCATCCCTCTTTAATGGATGGGAGTGAATAAACCTTTTCTCCTTTTCCCCTTAAAAGAGCAGTGCCTCTTATGAGACAGAAGGGAACATCTGTTCCGAGTTGAGAAGAAAGGTTTACAAGGGTAGGCAAAGGTATTTTTGCATCAAAGAGCATATTAAGTGCTAAAAGAGTAGTTGCAGCATCAGTGCTTCCCCCTCCCAATCCTGCTCCCATAGGTATTTTCTTTTGCAAAGTTATCTTTATGCCTGGAGGAAGTCCTGTGAAATCAAAGAAAAGTTCGGCTGCCTTATACACTAAATTGTCTTTTTCTCCTGGAAGATGAAAATTTGAACAAACAACACTAATACCTCTTTTAATCTTTTCAAAGTAAAGAATATCGTAAACACCTATTGATTGAACGATAGATTCAATCTCATGGTAGTTATCTTTTCTTTTGCCCAGGATGTTAAGATAAAAGTTAATTTTGGCTGGTGCTTTTAAGCTTAAACTTTTCATTGGACTTTTAAGAACTACTCGCACTCACTATATCCACAGGACTTGCAAACAAAGCATCCTCCCTCATATTCAATCGTACTTGAACCACATTCAGGACAGGCTCCTATTTTTCTTCCTGGTTTAGAGATAGCTATGCGGGCTCTTTTTGGTTTAATTTTTTTCACCTCTTCTTCAGAAAGACCAACTGGAATCCCTTTATCTTTTTCCTCCATATACATTTCTATCGCTTTCCCCACGGCATCAGCACAGGATAGGATTTTATTTTTGCCCAGTCCCCAGGGTCTATCGCAACTTATTCCTTTCAGTTGTTTTACAATTAAAGACCAGGGAATTCCCGAACGAAGAGCAAGAGAGGCTAATCTTCCTATAGCTTCTGTCTGGGAGGCAGCGCAACCTCCACTTTTTCCCAGTTGAGCAAAAATTTCAAAGGGTTCTCCTTTCCCATCTTCATTTATGGTAACATAGAGGTCACCGCATCCTGTTCTTATCTCTCTTGTTGTTCCATAGGTTACCTTTGGTCTTGAGCGGGGTGTTAGAACTTTTTCTTCCTTTTTAATTTCACCAGCTCTTAAGACCTGCTCCTCTCTGCTTTGATCACGGTAAATTGTTATCCCCTTACATCTTAATCTGTACGCAAGGATAAAAGCATTTTTTACCTCGTCCTTCGTAGTGTGGTTGGGTAGATTGATGGTTTTTGAGACAGCATTGTCGGTGTATTTTTGAAATGCTGCCTGCATTTTTATATGGTCCTGATAAGATATATCTAAGGCTGTTATAAAGACCTTTTTTACCTCTTCTGGAAGCTCAGGTATATCCTGGCAACTTCCCCTGTGTTCAGCTATTTTTCTCATAAGCTCTTCAGAGTAAAGACCTTTGTCTCTTGTAACTTTTTCAAAGGCGCTGTTAATGTAAAGTAGCTTTTCTCCCTCCAGGACTTCTTTATAGTATACCAGACTGAAAAGAGGTTCAATTCCAGAGGAACAATCAGCAATCATGGAAATACTGCCAGTAGGAGCAATAGTGGTAGTAGTAGCATTTCTTATCTTTAAGTTTTTCTTATTCCAGATGCTTTCCTTGAAATTGGGGAATACTCCTCTTTCTTCAGCCAGTTTCTGTGAAGCTTTTTTAGATTCATCCTGGATAAAGCTCATTACCTTCTCAGCTAAATTTAAAGCTTTCCTGGAATTGTAAGGTATGTTCAATTTTACCAGCATGTCAGCAAAACCCATTACCCCAAGCCCTATTTTTCTATTGGCTTTGGTATTTTTCTCAATTTGAGGCAAGGGGTATTTGTTTGCATCGATAACGTTATCAAGAAAACGTACACAGGTGTGTATTACCTTACGTAGTTTATCCCAGTTTATTTTTTCGTTCTCCACCATTTTGGCAAGGTTTATACTTCCAAGGTTGCAGCTCTCATATGGAAGAAGAGGCTGTTCTCCACAGGGATTGGTTGACTCTATCTTACCCACATGAGGGGTAGGATTGTCTTTGTTTATCCTATCCAGAAAAATAAGCCCTGGCTCACCGTTTTTCCAGGCCATCTGGGCTATCTTATCAAGAACTTGAGCAGCATTTAATCTTCCCGTAACCTCACCTGTTCGTGGATCAACAAGTTCATAATCTTCTCCCTTTTGAGCTTTCTCCATAAACTGGTCTGTCACGGCTACAGAAATATTGAAATTTCTTATCTCTCCTTCTTTTTCCTTACAGGTTATAAATTCCATAATATCAGGATGGTCAACGTTGAGTATTCCCATATTAGCTCCACGTCTTCTCCCCCCCTGTTTTATAGCCTCGGTTGAAGCATCAAATACCTTCATAAAGGAGACAGGTCCACTTGCCACTCCTGAAGTTGTCCCTACAGGGCTTCCTTTTGGTCTTATTCTGCTGAAGGAGAATCCTGTTCCTCCTCCCGATTTGTGAATGAGAGCCGAGTGCTTTATTGCCTCATAAATTGAATCAATAGAATCATCCACCGGGAGAACAAAGCAGGCAGATAATTGCTGCAGGTCCGTTCCAGCATTCATTAAAGTGGGAGAATTTGGTAAAAACTGCAATGTGCTCATTAACTCGTAAAATTCTTTCTCTGTTCTTTTTATCTCCCGGTCATTTTTCCCATATTTTTTTTCAATAAGAGCTATGTTGTGAGCAACTCTTCTAAACATTTGTTCCGGAGTCTCTATAATATTTCCATTTTTGTCTTTTTGCAGGTATCTTTTTCTTAAGACCCTTAAAGCATTGTCTGATAAACTTATCCTGGCTGAATAATTTTCAGGCATTTTAATACCTTATTATTTTGTTTTTTTAGCTATAGCAGTTGCTGCGAGTTCTGCTACCTTTTTTCCAGAAAGTAACATTCCGCCGAAAACAGGACCCATCCTTGGTGCTCCAAATACCGCATTTGCAGCCATCCCACTAACGTATAGTCCTGGATAGACTTCCCTCGTGCAATCAATTATAGCTTCTTCTCCCTTATCTGCCCACATGGGTCCCTCACCTGCAATTTTTCCTGTGGGTGTGTTCAACCTGATGTTATTCCTTTTTTCAATTTTTTTAACCACTTCACACCCATGACCTGTAGCGTCTATTGCTATCTCACAGTTAATAGCTACAGGATCAACATGTAAACTGGCTAATCTTACTGCCTCCCAGTTAATAACCAGCCCTTTAATTCTGCCTTCTTTTACTACCACATCCTCCACTCCCATAAGATTAAATATTTTCACTCCTTTCTTTAAAGCTTTAAGGGTAAGAGAGGAGATAGCTTCCAGAGAATTTGCTACATAATATCCTTCCTGATAGGAAAAGTAACTGATTTCCATTTCTTCCAGTATCTCTCGAGCAGGTTCCTGAACTACTATTTTGTTAAACATTATTCCTCCACCAGGCATTCCACCACCAACTCTCAAGCTTTTTTCAAAAATAACTACCTTTATTCCCTCTCTGGCAAGGTAGTAGCCAGCTGTTAATCCGGCAGGTCCTGCTCCAGCAATTGCCACCTCGCATCTCAAGTTATCCTTTAGTTCTTTTAAAAAACTATCTATAATTGCTTCAGAAATTACCACATCGTCAAGTTGCATATCTGCCTCCATATTATTATCTTATAACCTTATCAATCCATCCCCCGCCAAGCAATGTATCATCCCTGTAGAAAACAGCAGCCTGTCCTGGGGTAATAGCCCACTGGGGATGAAAAAAGTCAACCTTCCATTTTTTGTCCTTAAGTGGATAAATATAGGCAAGAGACTCTGGGTGTTGAGATCTTATCTTTACTTTGGCATAAAAGGGAACCGGTGGCTCGGGAATGCTTACCCAGTTAACATTTGACACCTGCATGCTCTGGGCGTAAACGTCTTTTCTTTCTCCAATAGTAATAGCATTTCTCTTCTTATCTATGTTTATAACATATGCTGGATTTTTTCTTCCTCCAATTAGACCTTTTCTTTGACCAATAGTAAAAAGATGTATTCCGCTGTGTTTACCCACTACCTTTCCATTTCTATCCATTATAGGACCTGTTTTAAAAGAATCAGGCACTCTTTTTTTTAGAAAATCATTATAATCCTTTTGAACAATAAAGCAAATTTCCTGGCTCTCCCTTTTACTGTAAACAGGAAGCTCAAGATAAGCTGCTATTTGACGAACCTCTCTTTTATTAAGACGGGAGAGAGGAAAAATTATATTAGCAAGTTGTTTCTGTGATAGAGAAAAGAGAAAATACGATTGTTCTTTCCTTGAATCCTTGCCTTTTTTCAGGGAGTATCTTTGGTTAGATGGATTAAATTCTACCCTGGCGTAGTGTCCTGTAGCAACAAATGAGGCATTAAGTTCTCCTGCCTTCTTAAGCAGAGTCTTAAATTTAATTTTCTCATTGCATACAATACAGGGATTGGGGGTTCGTGCATCAATATACTCCTGACAGAAATACTCCACAACCTCTTTTTCAAACTCTTTTTTAAGATTAACAGTATAAAGAGGGATAGATAGCTTACTTGCAACTCTGCGGGCATCTTCAGTGTCATTTAAGTTGCAGCATTTTCCTCCATCCTCCCAGAGTTTCATGTTTACACCAATTACCTCATATCCAGACCTTTTCAAGAGATAGGCAGCTACAGAGCTATCCACACCTCCGCTCATAGCTATCAGCACCCTTTTTTTAATCAAAGAACATCACCTCAAAGTTTGTAAAAAATTAGAAGATTATTTCTATAGCTCGGTAGGGACAGGCTTGAACGCATATTCCACAGGCTATACATTTTTCATCGTTAAACGAGACAACTCTTTCTTTTTCGTTTACACTAAAAGCCCCCACTGGACAGAGAGGGACGCACACAGTACAATGATTGCATCTTTCAGGGTTCCACTTAATTTCCTGAATAAGGGGTTTTACTTCAACCCCTATTCTGTTCAGGTAATTCATACCTCTGTTTATGGCATCTTTCTCTCCACTTACCTCAAGGTCTAATCTTCCTTCCTCGTAAGGAGTGATTTTTGCTTTAATAATGTTAACTATTAAATCATAATCCTTAACCAGTCTATATGTTATAGGTTCACTTACAAGATGCCTGGGGAACTTAAGTGCTAATTTTTTTTTCATGCTTTTATTTCTCCTGCATACAGGATGATGTTAAGGATAGGGGATATAATCCTCCGCGGTACTTGAAAGTTCTTTTTCCCATTCGCAAAGGTCCTTAAGGGTAGTACCTTCCAGGACTTCTCTTATTTTTTTATCCAACTTTTTCCAGAGAAGATGAGCGATGCAACCATTAACACGTTTGCACTGATTTTTCTCTGATGCGTCGACACAAAAAACAGGGCTTATTGACTCCTCCAGTACCGAAATAATGTCGATTATTTTAATGCCTTCAGGTCTTCTGGCAAGGGTAAATCCTCCTCCCGGTCCTCTCACACTGTATACTAACTTAGCTTTATTTAATCCATTTAAGATTCGTTCCAGGTAAGGAAGAGGTATTTCCTGATGCTGGGAAATCTTCTTAACAGGTACGGGATAAGAACCATAATTTTTAGCCAGCTCAAACATAGCTCTTACCCCATATCTTCCTCTGGTTGATATTTTCATTTTTCTATAATATTGGGTATAATTACTTTGCTTATCTTGTGAAGATGTTTAAAGATTAGAAAAATAATCTATTTTGTCAAGATAACTTTACTCTTTCAATAAAACTTTTTTGATAGCTTAGGAGAGAAAGAGAAAATTTAGTAGTTCTTTGAGAAAGGTTAATATTCAATTCCTTTTCTCATTTTTATTCCTTTATCGTGGGGATGTTTTATTTTTTTCATCTCAGTTACAAGATCCGCCATATTAATTATTTTCTGGAGAGCTCCACGACCTGTCAGGATAATCTCAAGATAAACTGGTTTTTCTTTTAAAAAATCTAATATTTCCTTTTCCTCTATTAATCCATAATGCAGAGCTACATTTAGCTCATCCATAATTAAAAGGTTATATTTTTCTTCTTTTATCCTGTCTTTTATTTTGATTAAAAAATCTTTACCTTCTTCCCTTATTTTTTCTATATTTTTCAAAGGTGTGCCCGTTATAAGTTTTCTACCATATTCACCACCCCAGGAGAGAACCTTTGCTCCCAGTTTCTTCAAAATTTCCATCTCTCCCGAGGTACCCTCTTTTTTAAGAAAATAAACTATCATTACCTTCCATTTTCTTCCCATGGCTCTAATTGCCTGACCCACTGCTGCAGTAGTCTTTCCTTTACCATTTCCAGTATAAACTTGGATTAGCCCCTTTTCCATAAGAGCCCTCTGGTGGTTTTTGATTTTAAAAGAAAAAATACATCAAGCACTCACGTTAATTTTGGCGAAATAAAAAGGAGGGGTATATGTAGAGTTGATAGGCTGAATCTTTTTTCCTATGCCCCTGATATTGTTCAGGAGATTATATATATTGCCAGTAGCCATAGCATCTTTAATTCTACCCTTTATTTTCCCATTTTCTATTTTAAACCCTAAGTCAAGATTTACAGAGAATTCTCCCATCAGGACATTACTTTGACCAGCTCCAATTACCTGATCAACAATAAGCCCCTCTTTTATATCTTTAATCATTTCTTCCATAGATATCTTTCCCGGGGTAACTATAAAATTAGTGGTAGAAGGGTAGGGGAGGCTATCGTATCCTCGAGCAGCATTTGCAGTGGTATCAGTTTTCATTAATCCTGCTGTTTGTAAATCATAAATGAAATTTTTTAAGACACCTTTTTCAATTATTGAATTTTTGCGAGATGGAACTCCCTCTCCATCTACAGGACCTGATGATTTTCCATAGGGAAATGTAGCATCATCTACAATACTGACAAGAGGCGAGAGTATTTTTTCATTTAACCTTGAGGAAAGAGGAGAAATCTTTTTGTGAACGAGCTTTCCATTAATTCCTCTTTTTAATGGACTGAAGATAATGGGCATAGCTTTGGAGGTAAAAATTACAGGGTAAATTCCCGTACCAATGGTAGCTTTTTTTTGTGAGAGTTTGATTTTTTCAATAACCCTTTTGGCAAGTAATTCTGACAGGTCTTTATACTGACAGCTTGATTCTCCTTCTCCTACTCCTAAGAAATCCCCTTCCCTGGCTAAAAAAGCATAGACGTAAAAAGAATAAAAACTTTTTTTATAACTGAAAGAAAGTCCGGAGCTATTTAAAATAGAAATCTCTGCTGTTGTTTTTTCTATTTCAGCTTCGCATTTTAAATAAGGAAACTCTTCCAGAATAGCTTTAATTGCCTCTTTTCCTTCTTCAACCATTTTTTCTACTGTGAGTGAGGCGACAGCTGAATCAAAACACTTTACCTGAGTTACTTTAGAGGTGGAGGGAAATTTAAAAAAAGCAGGTTGTCCGATGAGACTGGATGTAACAGCTGAGTCTATAAGAAATTGTAAATCTTCAATATTGGTAATACTGGAAAAACCTATTTTACCATTCTTTATCACTCTGAGTCCAATCCCCTGCCCAAATGAGTTATCAATAGCTTTAAGGCGGTTGGATTGAAAGCTAACCGTTGTATTCTGGAAATCTTCTCTGTAAACCTCTGCTTCTTCAGCTTCTGCAAGAGCCATTTTTAATATTCTTTCCACTATCTGCCTCCCACCACTAATTCCCTTATGCGAATATGAGGTCCACCGGTAGAAACCGGGAGAGGTGATTGCCCATCTTTACCACATCCTCCTGGTCCTGTAAACAGGATTAAATCATTTCCTATTGCATCGATTTTGGAAAGTGTGGTGAAAATATTACCGGTTAAATTAAAGTCTCTTATCTTCTTTCCTATTTTGCCGTTATGGATTATATATCCTTCTTCAGGTGCAAAGGTAAACATTTCAAGGTTAGTTTGTCCTCCTCTGAAGCCTCTGGCGTATATTCCATTTTTTACCTCAGAGATTATCTCTTCTTTGCTTTTCTCCCCTTTTTCTATATAGGTGTTACTCATTCTAACTATAGGTGGGTATTCATAGCTTATAGCCCGGGCATTCCCGGTCGGTTTTTCTCCCATTTTAGCTGCAGTTTCCCTGGAGTGGAGTCTACCAACAAGTTTTCCTTCCTTAATAAGATAGGTTTTTCCAGCTGGTACTCCTTCATCATCATACAGATAAAAACCTCCCTCTCCCGGGATGAGAGGTTCGTCCACAATGTTGAGGATTTCGCTGCCAAACCTCCTGCCCAATCTCATAATTTCAAGTAACCGTTCATTTTCAAAAAGGAAATCAGCTTCGGATAGATGACCAAAAGCTTCATGAGCAAAAACACCACTTAGTTCAGGATCTACAACCACAGTATACTTCCCTCCTTTTGCAGGTTCTGCATCAAGAAGTTGAGAAGCTCTTTTAGCTGCTCTTTCTGCCTTTTCTTCCTGATCTTCTACCAGTTCATATCCTCCTACTCCTCCCACTCCCTCGTGAGCCGATTGAATGTTACCTCCTCTGCGTGCTATGGAAGCCATTCCTAAGAGAGTGTAAAATCTTTCCTGCTGAATATAAGTTCCCTCAGAATTAGCAAAGTATTTGATAGTATAAAGGTCAACGTATCTTAAGTCAGATGTCTGTATTTCAGGACCGGACAGGAGTATTTTGTTGTAGTGAAAAGACAGTCTGTATTTTTCCTCCAGGTCAATTTTACGAGGGTCCTTTTTAGCATTCCCGGGCACGATTTTAACTGTTGGAGAAACTGGAGCAAGAAAAATAGGGTTTCCCTCAGGTAGAAGAGACTGCCTTAAAGTTAATTTTAAGTAAGAGGTAAGGTTGTCTAAGTCGTTAAAAGAAGAGAAACCCCATCCCGTTTTACCTTTTATTCTTACGCATCCGCCTTTTTCTTTAGCAGTTCCTATGGATTCCAGCTCTTTGCCTACCCAGTGAATATGAGTTGATATTCTCTCTTCCCATCTTATTTCTGCATATTCTGCTTTAATTTTACTTAAGCAGGAGAAAAGATAATTTTTCATCTGGAGGAAGCCTTTTCCATGATTTCTTCAGAGATATCAAAGTTAGCATACACATTCTGTACCTCTTCCATTTCCTCAAGAGCATCCATTAGTTTTAGCATCTGGATAGCCTCTTTTTCTTCAAGGGGAACAACAGTCTGGGGAACCATAGTTAATTCCAGAAGATCGGGGTTTAATCCAGCCTCTTTTACCTTTTCCTTAACTGAACCAAAATTTTCAGGAGGAAATATCACTTCTATCGTAGTCTCATCTTCCCGAACATCTTCAGCTCCTATTTCAATTGCAAGGTCCATAACTCTGTCTTCATCAACGTTTTTCTTATCAAAGACCACAGAACCCTTTCTCTCAAAAAGCCAGCTTACACACCCTGTTTCTCCCATATGTCCGCCGTTGCTGGTTAGAATATGTCTTATTTCGGAAATAACTCTTCTTTTATTATCAGTAACAGCCTCAACAAGCAAAGCAACTCCTCCTGGTCCGTATCCTTCGCAGGTTATCTGTTCATAATTAACTCCAGGGAGTTCACCTGTTCCTCTTTGAATGGCTTTTTTTATGTTTTCCTTGGGCATTCCTGCTTCTTGAGCTTTTTCTACTACCATACGCAAGGCAGGATTCTTTTCAATATCGCCTCCTCCCTGTTTTGCTTCTATGGTTATCTTGCGTGCCAGCTTGCTGAAAAGCTTACCTCTTTGAGCATCCTTCTTAGCTTTTTTGTGTTTTATACTGCTCCACTTAGAATGTCCTGACAAATTTACTCACCCCTTTTTTTAGTTTAAAATTAGCAAAAAATAAAGATATTGTCAATTATTATTAATAAATAAAAAAAGCGGGGTTATTCCCCGCTTTTTTTATCATCTTCAGTTCTCATTAGTATTCAGGAGGTGGATACGGAGGGGTCTTCTTCTCTTCTTTTTCAGGAATCTCTGCT
>JAGGZA010000070.1 GCA_021162265.1 Candidatus Aerophobota bacterium
ATGTTATACTATGTAATACTGATGCAGATCCCCTTTTAGAGAAAAATTACATTGAAATTCTTCTTGCTAAGCAAGTTGATGGGTTAATCCTCACTTCGGTTCGTATCATCGATGATTTGGATGAATACATCAAAGAGAAATTCCCTTTGGTATTTATTAACAGAGAACCTCCTCTGAGTGATATTGACTTCGTAGGGATAAATAATGTGGCTTCTGCTAAAATGGCTGTTGATCATCTTATAAAATTAGGACACAGAAAAATTGCCTTCATTAGAGGAGAACCAGCGTCTTCGGCAAGTTTTAGTAGATATGAAGGTTACAAAATGGCTTTAGAGGAAGCTGGAATTCCCTATTTAGATGATTTAGTTAAAATAGGGTATTTAAAATACGAAGGTGGATACAGAGCAATGGAATCTTTTCTAAAAGGTGCTTCAGTTCCTACTGCTATTTCTTGCGCAAATGACATGATGGCTCTGGGAGCAATGGATGCCTGTGCAGATAAGGGAATAAAAATTCCTCAGGATGTAGCTATAGTTGGATTTGATGATATATGGGTAGCTTCTCTAAAAAGTGTGCAGCTTACCACTGTCCGTCAGCCTCGCTATTTGATGGGAGTAAAAGCCGTTGATTTGATGATTAAAAGAATTCGGGGTAAAACAGGTAAAAACAAAAGAATAATACTTCCTACAAGATTAATCATCAGAGAAACCTGTGGGAAGAAAAGATAATATAAATTGATTCCACAAAATTAAAAATGGTAAGGAGATAAAAATGGCAATCCTGGAGGAACCAATAAAAAAAACTCTGCTGCTAAAAAACTACATTGGTGGTGAATGGGTTGAATCTAAAGGTGAGTTTCACGATATTATAAATCCAGCAACTTGTAAAACTATATCCAAGGTTCCTTCCTCAACTAAAGAGGAAGTAAACGAAGCTGTGAAAAAGGCTAATAAGGCTTATCCTGAGTGGAGAAGAACCCCTCCTCTTGCCAGAGTAAGACGCCTTTTCCAATTAAAAGAGCTTTTAGAAGAGAATTTTGAAGAGCTTAGTAGAATTCAAACTATGGAACACGGAAAAACAATTGATGAATCCCGCGGAGAGACAAGAAGGGGAATTGAAAATGTAGAAGTTGCGGCAGGCATACCCTCATTAATGATGGGATACAATTTGGAAGATATTGCAACAGGTATAGATGAGTACCTAATAAGGCAACCCTTGGGAGTTTTCTCTTGTATTGCTCCTTTTAACTTTCCCTTTATGGTTCCTCTTTGGTTTGCCCCTTACGCTGTTGCTACAGGAAATTGTGTTATTATCAAACCATCACCCAGAGACCCTATTAGCCAAGTAAAGATCGCGGAACTGGTGGATGAGGCTGATTTTCCACCGGGTGTTTGGAACATAGTGCAGGGGGGAGCGGAAGTTGCTGAAATCCTGTTAGAGCACTCAGATATTAAAGGGGTATGTTTTGTTGGTTCAACTCCAGTAGCAAAAGAAATCTACAAAAGATGTGGACAAATGGGTAAAAGGGTTATTGCTCAGGGAAGCGCAAAAAACTTTATATTAATTATGCCCGATGCTAATTTAGAAAAAACTATCCCAGCTTTAATGACATCCTTTTTTGGTAATACAGGCCAGCGGTGTTTATCAGGAGCAAATGCTGTTGTTGTTGGGAAAGATGATGTATTTTACAAAAATTTTGTAGAGGCATTTCTTAGTGCAGCATCCAAGATAAAAGTGGGCTATGGTCTTGATGATGGAGTTCAAATGGGGCCACTTCAATCAAAGAAGGCAAAGGAAAGAGTTTTAGGATTTATAGAAAAAGGAGTAAGTGAGGGAGCAAAAATTATACTTGATGGAAGAAAAGTAAAAATTACAGGAAATTACCCTGAAACTTGCTTTCTTAATCCAACTATTTTTGAAGAAGTTACAGTGGATATGAGTATTGCTAAGGAAGAGATTTTTGGCCCTGTAGCGAATATTATGAGAGCTAAGGATCTTGATGAGGCAATTGATATGATTCACGCCTCTCGTTACGGAAATGCAGCATCTATTTTTACCTCAAATGGCAAATTTGCCAGAGAATTTCAATACAGGGTTAAATGTGGCAATATAGGTATCAATATTGGGATAGCTGCTCCTATGGCTTTTTTCCCTTTTTCTGGAATGAAGGATTCTTTCTTTGGTATCCTGCATGGACAGGGTAAGGAAGCCATTAGGTTTTTTACTGAAAGTAAAGTGGTAATTCAGAGGTGGTGGTAAATGCACCTTCAAACAGCTTCGCAAGTTATTAACTATGCCGTAGAACTTGAGGATAAATCGACAAAATTTTATGAAGATTTAGCTGAAAAATTTGAAGAACAAAGAGAAACCTTTTTATCCCTTGCTAAGGAAAACAAAAAAAATAAATTACTTATTCAAAGAACTTACAATGAGGTTGTAAGTGATGCACTTGAAACTGGTTTTTCTTTTGGGGGTTTATACACGGATGATTATTTAATTGAGATTAATTTAACTCAAAATGAGAATTATTCTGATGCCTTAAGCAAATCTTTAGAAATAGAGGAGAAAATTCAAAAGTTTTACGTAAATACAGCCGAAAAGTCAAAATCTTTCTTAGCTGATGTTCCACGGATATTTGAGAAAATAGCCAAAAAGAGAGATGAACGCAAAGAAAAACTAAAATCACTTTTGTAAAGGAAAAATCAATGGTTTCTCATTCTGAAAAGCTAATCAATGAGTTAAACGATATGGCTAAACAGCTTAGGATAGATGCTCTGGAGATGATTCACAGAAGAGGTCAAGGACACCCAGGTGGTTCCTTATCTATAGCGGAAATTATAGCTGCCCTTTTCTTTCATCATCTGCGAATTGACCCTATGCGTCCTGATTGGGAGGAGCGTGATCGCTTTATATTAAGTAAGGGTCATGCCTGCGCTACTTTATATGCTGCTCTTGCTCACCGTGGCTTTTTCCCCATAGAGGAGCTTACAAATTGGGGACATCTTAACTCCCGCCTGCAAGGACATCCAGATAGGCTTAAAACTGCTGGTGTGGAGATGACTACAGGGTTTCTCGGACATGGATTAGCTATTGGTGCTGGGTTGTGTTTAGCCGCTCGGTTAAAAAAGATGAATTATCATACTTACGTATTGCTCGGCGATGGGGAATGCCAATCTGGGATTCTCTGGGAAGGGGCGCTAACCGCAGGGAAATACAGGCTCTCCAATTTAACTGCAATTGTAGATTACAATGATGTTCAACTGGATGGTCCAGTGCACGAGATTATGCCTCTTGAGCCTTTTGTTGAAAAATGGAAGGCCTTTAGTTTTGCTGTTATAGAAATTAATGGCCACAATATGAGAGAGATTTTAGATTCATTAGATATGGCTTTACAGATTCATACCAAACCAACGGCTATCATCGCTCACACTACAAAAGGAAAAGGGGTATCCTTTATGGAAAATAAAGCATCCTGGCATGGCCGAGCGCCAAATGATGAACAATTTGCCAGGGCTAAAGCTGAACTTCTGGGGAGATAGAATAATGGAAAAGTCATCTTTTCGTAAAGCTTTTGGAAAGACATTAGTTGAGGTGGCTACAAAAAATCCCAATGTAGTAGTTTTAGTAGCTGATGTTTCCTCATCAGTAATGACCAATTATTTTGCAGAAAAATTTCCTGAGCGTTTTTTTAATCTCGGAATTCAGGAAGCTGGGATGGTTGATACTGCTGTTGGTTTTGCTCTTGCTGGAATGATTCCCTTTGTTAATACCTTCGCCGGACTTTTCCTTAGAACAATGGAACAAATTAGAACTTGTGTAGCTTATGCCAAGACAAATGTGAAGTTAATTGGAGGATATGCTGGAGTATCAGATTTTAAGGATGGGCCAACTCATCATTCCATCATAGATATTGCTACTATGCGAGCTATGCCTAATTTAACAGTAGTAGCTCCAGCTGATGCAGTTGAGGTAAAAAAGCTCTTACCTCTCGTAGCTGAATATGATGGACCGGTTTACATGCGTATCAGCAGGGCGGATACACCCGTTGTTTTTAATGATAATCATAAAGTAAAAATTGGGAAAGGGGTACTTGTTCAAGATGGAAATGATGTAACTTTAATTGGCAGTGGTGTGATGGTGTATCGCTGCCTTAAAGCAGCAAAGATTTTATCTAAGGAAGGGATAAGTTGTAGAGTGATAAATATCCATACCATAAAGCCATTAGATGCTTCTCTTATAAAGGAGTCAGCAGAAAAAACAGGTGCCATTGTCAGTGTAGAAGAGCACTCTATTATTGGGGGGTTAGGGGCTGCTATAGCAGAGGCTCTTGGCAATATGTATCCGGTACCTCTTGAGCGAGTAGGTATTGCCGATACTTTTGCCGAAACTGCTTTAGATTTTGAATCTTTATTAGATCATTACGGAATGGCAGTTGAGGATATCATCAAATCAGCAAAGCGTGCCTTTGAACGCAAAAAAGGTAAAAAATGAAAGCAGTTGTAAAATTTAAGGAAGGTACAGGAAATGTAGAGGTTAGGGATGTTCCAGAACCTGTGGCAGGACCGAGTGAGGTAAAAATTGAAGTTAAGGCAGCAGGTATATGCGGTACCGATATTCACATATACTACGATGAATTTCAATCTAATCCCCCTGTTGTTTTAGGTCATGAGTTTTGTGGAGTGATAAGAGAGGTTGGGGAGAACGTAACTGAATTTAAGGTAGGCGACAGGGTGACCTCTGAAACAGC
Source organism: Candidatus Aerophobota bacterium (assembly GCA_021162265.1). GTDB lineage: Bacteria > Aerophobota > Aerophobia > Aerophobales > B3-G15 > CBFDTW01. Next base: position 4,748 of record JAGGZA010000070.1, read on the forward strand.
AGCTAAGGTTTGTGGAAAGTGTATGTTTTGTAGAACGGGAAATTATAACCTCTGCCCACAGAGAAAAGGTCTGGGATATGGAGTAAATGGAGCATTTACTAAATACTGTGTGGTAAGAAAAGATATAGTCCACCTTCTTCCTGATAATGTAGATTTTGTATCAGGAGCATTGAGTGAGCCACTTTCCTGTGCTGTTCATGGAACTATTGAACAGACTGGAATTGAGGCAGGAGAGGTCGTTGTGGTTGTTGGTCCTGGACCAATTGGACTTTTATCCTCACAGATTGCCAAAGTAGAGGGGGGATTTGTTGTTGTTATAGGACTTTCTGTTGATAAGGAAAAGCTATCTTTGGCAAAAAAGTTGGGAGCTGATATGGAAGTAAACATTGAGAAGGAAAACCCAGAGGAAATTGTTAAAGATTTAACCAAAGGGTATGGAGCAGATGTTGTTCTTGAGTGCTCTGGGTCACCTTCGGGGGCAAGATTAGGGTTAAAACTTGCAAGGAAAAAGGGGAAGTTTACTCAGATGGGACTTCTTGGAAAACCAATTGAGATAGACTTTGAGCAAATCGCCTACAAGGAATTACAGGTAACAGGATTTTTTTCTCATAATTGGAGCAGTTGGGAGAAGGCTTTAAATCTTCTTGGACAGGGAAAAGTACAAACAAAACCTCTGGTCACAGAGGAGCTTCCTATAACTGAATGGAAGAAAGGTTTTGAAAAAAAGGAAAAAGGAGAAACAATTAAAACGATTCTATATCCTGTAGGTTAGTTATGTATCTTAGGCTTTACTCAAGAGAAAGAGAAAATGACAAAGACCGAAGATAGAAAGTTAGTGCAAATGTAAAGATGTTGGAGGTAAAATATTTTGAGGAGAGTGCCATAAAGTTATTTGAAGCTGGTGAATTTAACCTTGGCAAAAAATGTGTTAATAATTAGTAGTGAAGTTAGATCGTAAATACTCACTAAAGCACGTGTACTATTGTCATTGCGAGCCTGCCGAAGGCAGGCGTGAGATTGCTTCGCTTACGCTCGCAATGACACGGGTTTACTGAATATTTACGGCCATTAGCTGGGAAAAGGAAGACTTTCTAAAAGAGAAAATTTTAAATAATTAAATTTTTTTAGAAGCTTTCAGAGAAAAACTAACAATGTGGTAATAACTATCATGAGGAGAAAAAAGTGAGATTTGGTAGTTGGGGGAAAATAATCTGGATAGATTTAGGTAAAGGAAAGACAGAAATCAAAAGTATAAACGAGGATATTTTTGAAAAGTATCTTTCTGGAAGCGGCCTTGCTGCTAAGATTCTTTACGAGGAGTTTAATAGCAGTTTGGAGGCTATTCACCCTAATAGTCCCCTTGCCATCATTGCCGGGTTTCTCACTGGAACTCCTGTTCCCTGTGCTTGTAAACTATCAGTATGTGCTAGATCTCCCCAAACAGGTATCTGGGATGAAGCTACTGTAGGAGGATATTTCGGGGCAGAGCTAAAGCGGACAGGCTACGATGGTGTAATAATCACCGGGAAAAGTGAAACTCCGGTTTATCTATGGATTACGCAAGGTGAAGTTCAGATAAAATCAGCTGGACATCTTTGGGGAAAGAACACCTTCTCAGTTACAGAAGAGCTTTTAAAAGAGACTCATCCAAAAGCAAGAGTTGCCTGTATAGGTCAGGCAGGAGAGAATCTTTGTGGAATAGCATCCATTATGGTTGATGGATGGGAATCGAGAGCTGCGGCAAGAGGTGGTATGGGAGCAGTTATGGGAGCCAAGAATCTTAAAGCTGTTGTGGTTAAAGGTACAGGGTATCCTGAAGTTAAAAATAAGAAAGAGCTTACTGCATCCATTAGAAAGACCCTTCCCTTTCTTAAACAAACCACTCAGGGACTGCATAGCTTTGGCACAGCAGTTGGGATGGCTTCTGGAGTGGAACCTTCGGGAGATCTTCCTATTAAAAATTGGCTTCAGGGAAGATGGAAAGAAGGAGCAAGGAAAACTACCGGGGAAACCCTGGTGGAAAAATTTTTGGAAAAACACTATGGATGTTTTAACTGTCCTATACGCTGTGGTAAGATTATCAAGTTGAAAATCGGGGATGAGGAAAGGTTAATGCATGGTCCAGAGTATGAATCTAACGCTGCTTTAGGAGCACTTTGTCTAAATGATAGTCTTGAGGGAATATCCGCTGCCAATGAACTTTGTAATCTCTATGGGCTTGATACTATTTCTACTGGGTCGACAATAGCCTTTGCTATGGAAGCTTTTGAGAAAGGGATAATATCTGTTTCAGATACTGATAACCTTAAACTTAAATGGGGAGACACTGAGGTAATAGTTGAGCTCATCCATAAAATAGCAAAAAGAGAGGGAATTGGTGACCTTCTGGCTGATGGGACAAAAAAAGCAGCCCAGAAATTGGGTAAAAATTCCATAGAGTTTGCTGTCGAGGTTAAAGGCCTGGAGCTTCCTATGCACGATCCACGTGCTTTTGTCAGTATGGGTTTAACTTATGCTACTGGTAATCGTGGAGCTTGTCATAATGAATCTTTAGCCTATACCTTTGAGGAAGGACCTCCAGTTGAAGGAATACCTTATAATCATTCTTTATCCCCTCACGATTTTCAAGGCAAACCAGAGCTAATTGTAAAATTGCAAAACTACATGGCTTCTCTTAATGCCCTTGGCCTCTGTAAATTTTTATTCTGTGGAAAAGTAGGTCCTCCAAAGGTAGCAGAATGGACAAATCTTGTTACAGGATGGGATTTAACCAGTGAAAAACTCTTAAAAATAGGAGAGAGACTTTTTAACCTGAAGAGGATGTATAACTACAGATTAGGAATTACCCGTAAGGATGATTTTCTTCCTCCCAGACTTTTAACCTGGGATAGAAAAGAAGGTGGTGCAAAAGATAGCCTTCCTCACTTGGGGAAAATGCTTAATAAGTATTATCAGCTTCGAGGTTGGAGTGAGGATGGGGTTCCTACCAGAGAAAAATTAAAAGAATTGGATCTGGAGAAAATAAGAGAAAATAGATAAAATTTTCACCATGTTCTTTGTATGTCCTTGCTTTTGGCAGAGACATTTTTACTCTCCTTCGGTGTTATAGGAGCCTTCTTTATGGGTTTTTAGCCATTTATACACCAAAGGGGGCAAAAAGGCAAGTTAAATTTTTTGGGGGTGATGAAAATATTCCTGATTAGCCAAATGCTGACCAGGGATGGGCTCAATAATTTCCGAGAAAACTCAAAATAGGGCCGTGAGGAGGTGATGAGATTAAGAAAATAAATAGGCCCGTTAGCTTGGGGAAGGAAGGCTTTCCAGGAAAGAAAGTGTTGAAAAATTATTTTTCTCTTTTGGGAGCTTTCCGCAAAAGAATGAACGATGTCAATCGTATTTTAACAAGGAGAGTAAAAAATGAGTAAAAAATGGGTGGTTTTTATAACAATTGTTGCTTTGGTTTTGTCCTTAGTAGGAGGAGTAGGCATTGTTCAAGCTAAGGAAAAGTTAGTTACACTTACCGTAGTGGGAGATGCAGGACATAACCAGAGACCATGGGAGTGGTATAAGGATGAGATTGCCAAGAGATTTGGGGTAAACCTTAAGATTGTGGGAGTTCCTTTTGCCGATGTGTATGAGAAGGAAAAGATAGAATTTGTTACCCATACAGGTGCTTACGATATCATTACCTTTTACCCAAAGTTTATCGGTGATTTTGCGGGGAATGGTTACCTTATTTGCTTAGATGACTATGCCAAAAAGCTTAGTCCTGAAATGGATGATGTTACTCCTGGGTATAAGAACTTTTACTGTAGGTATGCAGGTAAACTATACGCTGTTCCCTATGATGGAGATATACTGAACTTATACTACAGAAAAGACCTATTTGGAAATAAGGAAGAACAGGCAGCTTTTAAGTCTAAATACGGGTATGAACTAAGACCGCCTCAAACCTGGGATGAGTATCTGGACGTAGCTAAGTTCTTTACCAGAGAAAAAGGAGAAAAATTAGCTGGTGAGACTTTAAAAAGAAATTTCTATGGGACAGCCTTTTATGGCCAAAGAGATTGGAACTGGGCCTGGTATGAAAACCGATTTGCCAGCTATACTCATGGAGGGCTTTACTTCGATGAGAAAACTATGAACCCATTGATTAATTCCCCAGCAGCAGTTGAAGCTCTTGAAAGTATGATCAAGATCAAAAAATACTGTCCTCCTGATGTCCTTGGCTATGGATATGAAGAGTTAAAGGATGCTTTCCTCAATGGTGAGACAGCTATGGTCATACAATGGCCATGCGTAGGGAAAAAGGGAGCCGACCCAGAACAATCAAAGATCGTAGGTAAAATTGGAGTTACCACTGTTCCAGGAGTTTCAATAAATGGTAAACTCTATCAAAGAGCAATGATGCCCTGCGGTAGGGTATTAGGAATATCCAAAGAATGTAAATATCCCTGGAAGGCCTATCAGATAATTAGATATATGACTGTAGAGAAAAGCATAGATGATGTTTCTACTGCTAAAACCGGGCTTGACCCTTATCGGTATTCCCACTTTAATTCTCCTCAAGAATTTGAAATGTTCCCTACGGTGAAGGATGCAGAAATCTACCTAAAGGGTGTTATGTCTAATATGAAAGTTGGATATCCAGAACTGGTAATTCCTGGAGCTGAGCAGTATGAGGATGTTTTAGGAAGAGAAATTGGCAAAGCCCTTTCTGGAGAAATAAGTGCCAAAGCCGCTCTTGATGCTGTAGCTAAAGAATGGAAAGAGATAACCAAGAGATTTGGTATTGAAAAGCAAAAGAAATTGTATCAAGAATTGGTCAGGGGTTGGAGAGAAGCAGGACTCATAAAGTAAGGTTCAAAGGGGGTAGGAGTTTTATCCTGCCCCCTTATCTTCTGAAATTTTTAATTAAAGGGAGATAAGAAGTTGAGAATTTCGGGTTCAAAGATAGAAAAATCAATGCCTTTTTTATTTATTTTACCCTGTATGATTATTTTATTAGCCTTAACCATTTTCCCCCTTATTTATTCTCTCTGGCTAAGTTTTAATTCATGGGAACTGGCTATGGGATTCCCCCGAAAATTTATTGGCTTAGGTAACTATGTAAGGATGGCGCAGGATGCCCGCTTCTGGCATTCTATGATGAATATGGGGAAAGTCCTTGTTTTTGGAGTGGGCTCTCAATTCCTTCTTGGCCTTCTCTTAGCTGTTTTACTTGATAGGTCTTTCAGGGGGAAGCGTCTGATTAGCACTCTTTTTCTGCTTCCTATGATGCTTGCTCCAGTGGTGGTAGGTTGTACCTGGAGACAAATTTATAACTATAGCTATGGCCCACTTAACTATATATTACAGGGGATAAGTTTACCAGCTTTTGACTGGTTAGCCAGCCCTCATTTATCTTTACCCTCTATTATAATTAGCGATACCTGGGAATGGACTCCCTTTTTTATGGTTGTTCTCCTGGCTGGTTTACAATCTATTTCCCCAGAGCTGCGGGAGGCAGCATCTATAGATGGGGCATCTTCTTGGCAAATATTTTACCATGTAGTCTTACCTCTTTTAAAGCCTGTCATTATTGTAGCTATACTTATTAGAATGATGGATGCCTTTAAGCTTTTTGATTTAGTAGTTCTTCTTACAAAAGGCGGACCGGGAGGCTCATCGGAAACTATAGCTTATTATAACTATCTAACAGGGTTTAAACATTTCAGCATGGGATACGCTGCTGCGTTATCTTATATTCAACTTGTAGTTATAATTATAATTGCCAATATTTTTCTTAAGTTTTTAACTGAGGAGAAGGGATAATGAAGAGTTGGCTTCTCCGGCACGATGGTGTGGTTATCTTTATTTTTATCCTTATAGTCTTTTTTCTTTTTGTATTCTTAAGTCCTATGCTCTGGATGTTTATCGCTTGTTTCAAAGGCCGAGGAGAAATTTTTACCTATCCTCCAGTTTTCATTCCTAAACAGATAAATCTATCACATTTTAAAAGAGCGTTAGAACTTGGTGGAGCAAAGGCGATAGGGGATACTTTAATTATTGCAGGTTTTTCTACCCTTATCTCTTTAGTAGTAGGTTCTCTGGCTGCTTACAGTTTAGCTAAATTCCACATCGGAGGGAAGAATTTAGCTTTCTGGATATTATCTATTAGGATGCTACCTCCTATTGCTACAGTTCTGCCTCTTTTTATTTTCTTTCAGTCCCTTCGCTGGATAGATACTTACCAATCTCTTATTCTTATCGACAGTGTTATAAATATTCCCTTTGCTGTGTGGCTTCTTAAAGGATTTTTTGAAGAACTTCCTCCTGATTTAGAGAGCGCTGCTTTAGTAGATGGATGCACTCATTTTCAGGCTTTCAGTCATATAGCTCTTCCACTAGCTGCTCCAGGGTTGGTTGCTACAGCTCTTTTTTGTTTTATCTTTGCCTGGAATGAATTTCTTTTTGCTCTAATCCTTACTCGTTCTCATGTTAGACCTATTACAGTGCTTATTGCCAGCATGGTTGGAGGGCATGAGATTCTCTGGGCTGAGATTTCGGCTCTGGGTACTATGGCAAGTGTTCCTGTTATAGTACTGGCTATACTTCTGCAAAAGTATCTAGTAAGGGGTTTAACCTTGGGAGCTGTCAAGGGATAACAAACTTAGTTTAAATCTAAGGAGGGAATAAATATGCTTGTTAAAGAGGTAAAGGCGCAAGAGTTAACAAAGAACTCATTTAAGACTTACGGGCAAGTTATTGAGCTCCCCCAGAGAGACCCCATTGTTTCATTGCCTACTCATAGCTATTGGCATAGTATTGGTGATATAGGAAGTTTGGGAGATGAAGGGGTAGTGGGATATCTAATAACTAAACATAGAGATTTTACCTTCACCCAAATGGAAAGACATACCAGATCTATTGAAGCATTTATCCCATTAGAGGGATGCAGTATTTTCCCTGTAGCTCCGCCTTCGGATTTGAATGATCCAAATGCTATGCCAAGTCCCGAGGATGTCACTGCTTTCATCCTTGATGGTAAAAAAGGAGTAATTCTCGATGAGGGAACCTGGCATTGGGCACCTTTTCCCCTGGGAATAGAAAGCACATTTGCACTGCTTTTAAAAAAGCCAACAGTGGAGAAAGATATTACTATAAAAG
>JAGGZA010000082.1 GCA_021162265.1 Candidatus Aerophobota bacterium
ATAAGCAAAATATTTAAGGGAGAGATAAAAAACTGGAAAGAGGTAGGAGGAAAGGATATACCTATTTCTCTTTATGGAAGACAGGGTAATTCAGGTACGTTTGTTTACTTTAGAGACAATGTGGTTAGGGCAGATTATTCTGATAGGATGAGAAGAATGAATGGAAATGCTCAGATAGTTGAGGTGGTAAGAAGGGATGTGTCGGGTATAGGATATGTTGGAGTAGGGTATGTATTGAAAGAGGGAGGGAAAGTAACAGAAGGAATTAAGGTGATTGAAGTTGCAAAGGACAAAAATTCCCCTGCGGTTTCTCCTCTTAATCCTGAAAATGTAAAAAAGGGACTTTATCCCATCACCCGCCCTCTTTATCAATACTCAAATGGAGTTCCCGGAGGGAATCTGCTTGATTTTATTAAATTTGAATTAAGCGATGAAGGTCAGAAGATAGTAATGGAGGAAGGATTTTATCCGATAAGCCAGCAGTATAAAAGGCTAAACCAGAAAAATATTGGACTGTAGCAGTTGTAGATATATTCCAGAGTGCTATGTTAAAAAGAGAGAAACTGATAAAGGCTCTGTTTACTGGAAGTGGAGTGCTCTCCGTAGTTATTTTGCTTGGAATATTTTTTCTACTTTTGTACAACTCTATTCCTGCCTTTAGGAGGATAGGATTCTGGGGATTTTTTGGAAGTACGGTCTGGAATCCAACCGCTTATTCCAGACCTGCTTACGGGATTCTCTCTCTTATTGTAAGTACATTAATGGTTACCGCAGGTGCTATGCTTATATCTATCCCCCTTGGAATAGGTTGTGCTGTTTACCTGGCGGAAGTAGCTTCTCCTTCTGTGAGAGAGATTGTTAAACCTGTAATAGAGATACTGGCAGGGATACCTTCAGTGGTTATAGGGTTTCTGGGTATAGTCCTTGTAGGCCCGGCTATAGCTAAGATTTTTAATCTTTACAATGGACTTAATGCTTTAAATGGTTCTGTTCTCCTTGCCATTATGGCTCTACCTACAATTATATCTATCTCAGAGGATGCTATTTCTTCGGTGCCCAGAGAGTACAGGATAGCCTCTCTTGCACTTGGGGCAAGTAAATGGCAAACTATCTGGAAGGTAACTTTTCCTGCCGCACTTTCTGGGGTAATTGCTTCTATAATGCTGGGCGTGGGGAGAGCAGTGGGAGAAACGATGACTGTCCTTATGGCTACAGGTAATGCTCCTGCATTTCCCACGAGTTTTCTTGATTCTGTTCGGACTATGACTGCAACAATAGCTATTGAACTGGGTGAGGTCCCCTACAATACAACTCATTATTACGCCCTTTTTGTAATAGGTCTTGTGCTTTTTTGTATAACTTTCTTAGTTAATCTTGTCTCAGATGCTGTTCTTCATAGATACGAGGAGAAGCTGGGAAAATGACAGGAAAAATTATAGAGAAAGTCGGGTTTTTTACCTTAATACTGGCTACAATTTTAGTGCTTGCTATACTTGGAGTTATTTTATACGATATTCTGGCTAAGGGTGCGGGAGTTATAAGCTGGGAGTTTCTTACCCAGCCTCCAAGAAGAGGGATGACAGAGGGAGGAATATTTCCTGCGATAATAGGGACCCTTTATGTGAGTTTCATAACGGTTCTTTTTTCTGTCCCTCTTGGAATTTGCACTGCTATTTACCTTAATGAATATGCAACTAAAGGAAGATTAACCCGTATGATTCGTCTTGCCATAAGAAATCTTGCTGGAGTTCCTTCTATCGTTTATGGTCTTTTTGGAGTAGCTCTTTTTGTCCAGATTTTTAAGTTTGGTACATCTGTCCTGTCTGCCGGTCTCACTCTGGGGCTTTTAACTTTACCCTGGACAATAACTGCAAGCGAAGAGGCTCTAAAGTCTGTTCCCTTCTCTTACAGGGAAGCATCGCTGGCTCTGGGAGCTACTCAATGGCAGACCATAAGAAGCAGTGTTCTTCCTTATGCTTTGCCCGGGATTCTTACAGGAGTTATACTGGGCCTGGCAAGAGCAGCAGGAGAAACAGCTCCTATTCTCTTTACCGGAGTTGCCTTTTTTCTCCCCCATCTTCCAAAATCTTTATTCAGTCAATTTATGGCTCTGCCTTATCATCTTTACGTTCTTGCCACTCAACATCATGCAATTGAAAGAGTAAGGCCTCTTGCCTATGGTACAGCTCTTGTTCTTATTGTTCTTGTTTTGTCTTTAAACAGTGTGGCAATATTTATTCGCTATTACCTGAGGGCAAAAGATAAGAAAGGAAGAGGTTAGATGAGGAAGATAAAAATCGCAGTTTCCAATTTGAACCTTTGGTTTGACAAAAAACATATTTTAAAAAATATAAGTCTGGATATTGAGGAAAACAAAGTTACAGCAATAATAGGTCCTTCCGGGTGTGGGAAGTCCAGCTTTCTCAGGTGTCTTAATCGGATGAATGATTTAATTGAAGGTGCTCGTATTACAGGAGAGGTTCTGCTTGATGGAGAAAATATCTATGATAGCAAGATGGATGTGGTTTCCTTGCGCAAAAGGGTGGGGATGGTTTTTCAAAAATCCAATCCTTTTCCCAAATCCATTTTTGATAATGTAGCTTATGGCTTGCGGATTCACGGAGAAAAAAGAGGGAAAAAATTAGAGGAAAGAGTAGAACAGAGCTTGAAGGATGCTGCGCTTTGGGAAGAGGTGAAAGATATACTCCACAAAAGCGCCTTAACATTATCAGGCGGTCAACAGCAAAGACTCTGCATAGCAAGAGCGCTTGCTATAAAACCCGAGGTGGTTCTTATGGATGAGCCAGCTTCAGCTCTTGACCCGGTTGCTACTGCAAAGATAGAGGAGCTTATCCAAAAGTTGAAAGAAAAATATACTATTGTGATTGTTACTCATAATATGCAACAGGCTGCTCGAATATCAGATTATACAGCTTTTCTTTTAATGGGAGAGTTAATTGAATTTCAACCCACAGCGAAGCTATTTACCAGTCCAGAAAATAAGAAAACTGAGGATTATATTACCGGAAGATTTGGTTAAAAAACCGGAAGGATAATCTGGAAAATCCGGGAGGAGAATATTGGATAAAAGACATTTTCATCAGGAATTAAGTGAATTAAATAAAGAAATTCTTAAGCTGGGAGGTATGGTGGAAGAATCTATTTCTCGTTCAATAGAATCTTTAAAAAAAAGAGATATTCAACTTGCAAAAAAGGTAATTAACTCAGATGAAGTTATAGATAAATTGGAATTGGAAATTGATGAAAGATGTATTAACCTTCTTGCCCTTTATCAACCCATGGCTATAGATTTGAGATTTATTACTACTGCTCTTATGATTACCACAGACCTTGAGAGAATAGCTGACTTAGCCGTGGATATAAGTGAGAGAACAATAGAGCTTGCCGATAAACCCCTGTTAAAACCCCTTATTGATGTGCCAAAACTTGCCTCTCTTGCCCAGAAGATGGTGAGAGAAAGTCTTGAGGCTTTTGTCAACCGCAATGCTGAACTTGCCATGAGTGTGTGTAAGTATGATGACGAGGCTGACCATTTAAGAGATATGGTTTGCGAGGAGATTGTTGAGATTGTTAAAAAAGACGGAACAACTGCCCCCCGTGCTATACCGCTACTTCTTGTAGCTCGTCACCTGGAAAGAATCTGTGACCATGCCACCAACATTGCCGAAGATGTAGTTTACATGGTTGAGGCTCAAATGTTAAAACATCATCCCAGAGAGTAGTTTAAAAATTTAAATCAATCCTGCTTTTTCCAGGACATCAGGAACATATCTATCCCATCCAAGTGGCATAATGTGTACACCCTGGCACATACCTTTCAGTTGTTTTATCAGGGATGCTGCTATTTCAATGCTTTTTTTGGGGCGTTCCTGCTTGGAGGCTGATGCCATTATTTTTATAAGATTATCCGGGACAAATACACCGGAAACATTGGCATTCATAAATCTTGCCATACCTGCTGATTTTAAAAGGACTATCCCTGCCATCTTCGGGACTTTAATATGCTCTGTTGCCCGGATAAACTGTTCAAATTTTTTTACATCGTAAACAGCCTGAGTTTGAAAAAATTCTGCCCCGGCTTCTGCCTTTAACTCCATTTTAATTATCTGGGGCTCAAGAGGGTCTGCCCCCGGGTTAGCTACTGCTCCAAGGCAAAGATCAGGAGAACCATCTAACTGGTTACCCACCATATCTTTTCCCTCGATAAGACCTCTGGCGGCTCTTAATAAGTTCACCGAATCAAGGTCAAAAACAGGTTTTGAATGAGGGTCATCTCCTAAGGTATTATGATCACCTGTGAGACATAAAACATTTTCTATCCCTAAAACATAAGCTGAAAGGATGTCTGACTGAAGAGCCAGTCTGTTTCTATCTCTGCAGGTTATCTGAAAAACAGGCTCAATTCCTCTTTCTTTCAGCAGTCTGCATACAGCAAGAGAACCGAGCCTCATTACCGAGCTTTGAAGATCTGTAACATTTATAGCATCTACCTTTCCTTTTAGCTCTTCCTCCACTTCTTTTAAA
>JAGGZA010000134.1 GCA_021162265.1 Candidatus Aerophobota bacterium
ACTGCTCTTTATATTATTAAACGGAAAACCCAATCTTACCTTCCCAGCCTGTTACAGTATCTGCGCCAGGTGTATTAGTACTGGTAACATCGAATGTGAGATCAACATTTTCAGCAAGAGGTGTAGTAAACTCACCATATATCTTACCGTATTCTCCAGAACCGTTATAGCTCAAAGTAAAGGCACTTCCACCAGGAAGAGTATACTCTAATTTACCATAATACCCAGTAAGAGCATCGCCTCCCTCAGGTGCAAAACCACCATACTGACCCGTGAAGCTCATAGAACCAGCGGAATAAGAAACCTGTGCACCATAGGAACTTGTTTTATTTTCCTGGTTAGAGTTAAAGGTGAAATCAAGACCAAGAGGACCCATACTGAAGCCAACTCCACCAGCAAAGTTATAGGTTACCTGAGCGTTAGCATGATTGTTGACAACAGCATAGAAGTCAAAACCTTCCATGGGAACATCCAGTTTCAGCCCGGGGTTAGAGGGAATACCAAGAGGGTCAACGAGGGCACCAGCAGCAGGATCCCAGATCTCAACATCAAATACACCATTGTCAACTCCAAGTGGATACATTGTCAAAGTAAAGGCAGCTCCACTGTAGGAAATGTAGCCATCGGAAATCGCTCCATCTTCAAGAGTCACTCCTGCTCCCCAAGGCCCAGAGGTAGCTGTTGCATCAACGGTTAAAGATGCACTACCAAAAAAATCTCCACTTGCGCCATCACTTGTTCCCTCAATACCAAACTCTGCTGACCCACTCCAGCTAAACTCTGTTGCAAAAGCGACTGTTGCAAGACCCACACTAAGACAGGCAATTAACACCCCAATTAAAACTTTCCTCATCCTTCCTCCTCCTTACTTTTATGTTATCTTCTTTCCTTTTCTGTTTTTCTTTTCAGCATCTTACCTTGCCACACATTAACAATGCCTTTGGTTTAAGAATTTTTATCTTTCTTCCCTTCTTACCTCACCTCCTTCTTGATAGTTTTATTTTTCTCAGAAACTGCCTTCCCTTCCCATACCATCTTTGAAGATAAAATATACCACTCTCTTTTTTTTTGTCAAATCCTGCTTTTAAAAAATCTTCCTTTTCAGTTAGTTTTAACATATCCTAACTTGCAAATTTGTCAAGCATCCGCACCGGGTAACAAAAGGAAATCAACCTCAGGAGCCTTTTCCAGCAAAATATCAATTATCCTCTCTGCTGCCTTCTCTGGTGAAGGATAGTCCTCTCTTTCAAGCCACACAATACCCTCTTCTTTTTTAAACCAGGTAAGCTGGCGCTTTGCAAATCTCTTCGTATCTCTTTTTATAAGTCTTACAGCCTCATCAAGTGAAAGCTCACCCTTAATATACTTTATCATCTGGCGATATCCTATAGCCTGCATTGAGGGAAGATATTCTCTGTATCCTGCAGCAAGGAGTCCCTTCACCTCCTCAACAAGCCCTTTCTCTATCATCCTGTCAACTCTTTCCTCTATGAGCCTGTAAAGATAAGTTCTTTCTCTCCACCGAATCCCCACTTTTACCATTTTCCAGGAAGGGGTAAAGGTTCTTCTCTTCTGGTGAAAAGATATTGGCACACCTGTTTTATACAAAACCTCAAGTGCCCTTATTATCCTCACCTCATCATTGGGATGTATATGCTGACAGACCTCAGGGTCAGCTTCCTTCAGCTCATTATACAAAGATGAAAGTCCTCCCTCTTTTACCCTCAACCTGAGCTTTTCCCTGAGCTTCTCATCTCTTCCTGGACCGGGAAAAATCCCCTGAGTTAAAGCCCTTATGTAAAGTCCTGTCCCTCCGCAGACAACGGGAAGTTTCCCCTCACCCTGCAGCCTGTTAATAACAGCCTCCGCTTTTTTCTTAAAATCAGCCACAGTAAAAATCTCAGAAGGAGAGACTACATCAATTAAATGATGAGGAAACTTCTTTCTGACATCCTCTGAAACCTTGTCTGTCCCAATATCCATACCCCTGTATATTTGCCTGGAATCAGCAGATATAATTTCTGCTCTTATCCTTTTTACAAGAGAAAGAGCAATTTCTGTTTTGCCTGAACAGGTAGGTCCTGTAATCACCAGGACGGTGTTTAAAGCTTTGCTCTCATTCAAAGGGAAACTCTATTTAAGGATTTTCTGGGAGTCTTTTCACCTTTTTCTATCAGCTCGCCTTTTAAAGCCCAGCAACCCGCCTGCTTAATTTTCACTCTAACAAGCTCTCCTGTAAGAGTCTTATCACCTTTAAATATCACCATTTTATTGTGCCTTGTTCTTCCCTCAAGCATTTCCACATCTTTTTTTGATGTGCCTTCCACGAGAACCTCCACTTCTTTCCCAACCCAGAATTTATTCTTCTCCTCGGTAATTCTTTGCTGAAGTTCTATAAGCTTCCTTAGCCTTTTTCTCTTAATCTCTTCAGGAACCTGATTTTCAAACTCCGCCGCTCTTGTACCGGGTATAGAAGAGTAAGCAAAGGTAAAAGCTCCATCAAACCTCACCTTCTCCACCATATAAAGCGTATCCTCAAAATCTTTTTCGGTTTCTCCGGGAAATCCCACTATTAAATCAGTGGTAATGCTTATATCCGGAACAAATTCTCGCACCTTATCCACAAGCTCAAGGTAATCCTCAGCTGTATAACCTCTTCTCATTAACTTTAAAATTCTATCAGAACCTGCCTGAAGGGGAAGATGCAGATGCTCACAAACCTTATCCAGATCAGCCATAGCTGAGATCAGCCTGTCCGAGAGGTCCTTAGGATGAGAGGTGGTAA
>JAGGZA010000062.1 GCA_021162265.1 Candidatus Aerophobota bacterium
AGAAAGAACGGTTTTCGGTTTAGCTTTGAGAAATTTTAGCTATTTTCTCTTATTTTCCCACTTTTTTAACCTTCTTTTCCGAGAGAACTCTTAATTTTCACAAATTCTCTTTCACCATCCTCTCTTTTTTCAGCTTTCTCCTTATGATAAAAAATTCAATATTTATTTGCATTATTCACGAGTTTAAACCAAACTCACAGATCTACTCCACAGGGTAAAGAATTGTCTTAATTGCCTCTCCTTTCTCCTTTTTCTCAAAACCCTTCTTCCACTCTGTTATGGGAAGTTCTTCTGTCACAAGAGGCCTTGTCTTAACTTTTCCCTCGCTCAAAAGCTTCAGTGCTCTTTCCCAGGCACTCCACTTTTGAGTAAAAAATCCTGTCACTTTTAACTCTTTGTAGGCAATTTGTTCAAAATCTATCTCAATTGGCTTTCCAAAAAGTCCCATCTGTGTAAACTTTCCTTTTTTCCTTACAAGTTTTAAGCTCAATCTTGCCCCCGGAGCCGAGCCTGAGCACTCAAGCACAACATCCGCCCCATATCCACCGGTTAAATCCTTTACAATCTCCTCCGGGTTTTCTTTTTCAACATTTATCACCAAATCTGCTCCCAGACTTTTTGCAAGAGAAAGTTTCTTTTCATCAACAGAAAGTCCCATAACAACAACATACCCTCCCTCCACCTTGGCAATCTGTGAGGACAAAAGTCCAATTGGTCCAGGACCTATTACCACAACAACCTCACCTGCCTCAATACCTGTCTGTTCAACAGTCCCATGAACAGCACAGGAAAGAGGCTCAGATAAAGCTCCTGATACAAAATCAACATTATCAGGAAGGCGATGAACAATATCCTTTCTTACCACACAATACTTGGTGAAAGCCCCATTTACTCCATATCCAAGACCTTTTCTCTCCGGACAAAGATTATAATCTCCTGTCCTGCAATAAATACACTTCCCGCAAACCTTAGCTGCTGTTTCAGAGGTTACTCTGTCACCAACTTTAAACTCGATAACATTTTTTCCAACCTCTTTTACCACTCCACAAAACTCGTGACCCATGACAACAGGAGGATTGGATTGAAACTCATCGTAGTATATATGGATGTCAGTCCCACATATTCCTGCTGCCTTGACCTCGATCTTTACCTCATCTGGTCCTGGGCTGGGTTCTTCAACATCTCTTATTTCTACGTTTCCTATACCTTTTTTAAATTTCACAACTGCCTTCAATTTTACCTTCTTTCTTTTCGCTCAAGGGCAAGTTTTACTGCCCTGACAATATCATCAACTGCCATCCCGTGAGCATCAAGGAGCGTTTCAAAATCTGGTCCTGTTTCTGCAAACTTATCTTTAATCCCGACCCTTTCAAGAGGTACAGGATGAACATCACAAAGAACCTCTGCTACTGCGCTTCCCAACCCTCCAATAATTGAGTGCTCTTCTACAGTAACAATACAACCTGTTTTCTCCGCTGAATCCTTTACAAGCTCTCTATCTATTGGCTTAATTGTGTGAATGTTTATCACCCTGCAACCTATCCCTTCTCTTTCTAAAATCTTTGATGCCTCAAGGCAACGATACACCATAACACCATTACCAATTAAGGTCACATCGCTTCCCTCTTTAATAATAACTCCCTTCCCAATTTCCACCTTATGATTTTCATCAAAAACAAGCGGCGTATCAGCTCTGCTTATCCTCAGGTAACAAGGTCCCTCATGCTCTGCTATAAGAGGCAAAATCTTCTTTACCTCTGTAGCATCAGCTGGGCCTACTATAACAATATCAGGCATGGAACGGAAAACCGCAATATCCATAATGGAGTGATGGGTTGGACCGTCTTTAAAATCCGAAAGGCCTGCATACCCTCCCACTATCTTTACATTCGTATTTGCATAGGATACACAGGTCCTTACCTGCTCAACTGTTCTAAGAAAAAGTCCGGCAAAGGTATTGATAAAGGGAATCATTCCACTCAGAGCAAAACCAACCGCCACATCAACCATTCCTGCTTCCTGAATCCCTATGTTAAAAAACCGCTCGGGGAATTTTTCAGCAAAGTAATCTGTCATTACAGAAGAAGAAACATCAGCGACAAGAACCACCACATTGGAGTTGGCAGCTCCAACTTCCACAAGAGCTTCCCCAAAAGCCTTACGAAAAGATGCTTTCTCCATTAGCTCTCCTCCTTTAGAAGTTCGGCCTTAGCTTTAACAAATTGCTCATCATCCGGTGCTCTTCCATGCCAGAAAGCATCATTTTCCATAAAGGACACTCCTTTCCCCTTTGTAGTATGGGCTATAATAACCTGTGGACGATCGTGAATCTCCAGAACCATATCCAGAGAATCAAGAATCTCTCTCATATTGTGACCATTGATTTCTATAACTTCGAAATTGAAAGATCTCCATTTTTCTCTCAGAGGTTCAAGAGGCATAATTTCATGCACTGGACCATCAAGCTGAACATCATTGTAGTCAAGGATTGCAGTTAAATTGGACAGTCTGTACTTCCCTGCAGTCATTGCTCCCTCCCATAAAATCCCTGCCTGGCACTCACCATCTCCAAGTAAAACATAAGTGTGATACTTAAAGCCTTTAAGGCGAGCAGCAAGGCAAATCCCCGCACCAATGGCAAGTCCATGCCCTAAGAAACCCGAGGTCATTTCAATCCCTGGAGTTTTTAATCTATCAGGGTGACCCTGCAGGCGGGAATTAAGATGCCCCCAGGTTTTAAGTTCTTCTACCGGAAAAAATCCCCGATAAGCCAAAGCTACATACAAAGTTGCACAGGCATGCCCCTTACTTAATATAAACCTGTCACGCTCTTCCCACGAAGGATTTTCAGGATCAATTTTCAAGTGATGAAAGAAAAGAGCAGCTATAATTTCTGCTATTGATAAAGAACCTCCTGGGTGACCCTGTCCTCTTCTATGAATCATTTCCAGAGCCTCAACTCTCAGTTTTCTTGCCTTTTCTTCCAAGTCAAAAATTAAGCTCTCTGAATGATGTATCATAGCCTTACCTCTTGTAAATTTTTTATCTCCAGTTTCCTCTTCTCCCTTCTCTTTACTATCCTCTCAAATACCCTGGGAACATCAGCTAAAAGGGACTTTGATTTTTCTGCTGCATCAATATAAAATTTTTGAATTTTCTCCTCCATCTCCAGGATTTTTTTTAAAACTTCAGACAAATCTTTATCTTCAGATAAGTCAACCTTAATTAAGTAATTGTCTGTATCCAGACCCTCAAAGGAAAAACCTGTCTCGAGTGCATCACTTACAACCTCCTGATAGACCCTTTGTACCCATAATTTATTCTTATTATTTTCCTTAACAAACGATAGAAAAACATCCCCATGTTGACTGTACATCTTTGCTAAACCCTCATAAAATTCTGCTGATTTTTCCTCCACTTCTTTTGCAAAATTAATAACCTCTGATGCTGTTTTAAGCCTCATTACCACCACCTTTGAATTACAACTTTGCTCTCGGTAAAGAATCTTATAACTTCTTTCCCCTGTCCATGAAGGATTCCAAAGAAAGAATCTTTCATCCCGGAAAAAGGAAAAAAAGCCATGGGAGCGGCTATTCCAATATTTATACCTATGTTACCACACTGAACTCTGTACTGAAACTCCCTTGCAGTTTTTCCGCTTGAGGTAAAAATGCAGGCTGCATTCCCGTAGCGAGAGGTGTGAATTATATCTATTGCCTCATCAAGGCTCTTTGCCCTTATTATACTTGCTACGGGTCCAAATATCTCTTCTTTTGCAATAGTCATATAAGGCTTAACATTTTCAAAAACAGTCGGACCAAGAAAGCAGTCCAGAGGGTAATTACCCTTAATTTCTACTTTTCTTCCATCAAGGATAATTTTTGCCCCCTCTTCAATCCCCTTTTCTATAAATCCCAAAACTCTCCGTTTACCTTCTTCTGACTGCATTGGTCCCATCTGAATACCCTCATCAAGACCATAGCCTATCTTTATCTTAGATGCTGCATCAACAAACTCCTGAAGGAATTTTTTGTAAAATGCATCATCTCCAACAACCAGGGCGTTTGCTCCAGAAAGACACCTTTGACCCGTATTTCCATAAAAAGATGTCATCAAAGCAGGAATTGTTTTTTCAAGATCTGCATCGCTCATAATTACTATGAAATTCTTTGCTCCTCCCTGAGCAATAACCCTCTTACCAACTTCTCCACACTTTTTGTAAATTTCCTTCGCCACAGGAGTTGAACCAACAAAGCAGGCTCCTTTAATATCCTTATTTTCCAGAAGAGCCCGGGCAACCTCTCCTCCTCCATGGATTATATTCCAGACACCTGGTGGAAATCCTGCCTCATCTACAAGCTCACCCAGCTTTACCTGACTTATGGGGTCTCTTGGTGAGGGCTTTACAATAACACAGTTACCTGTTGCAACAGCATAAGGTGCAAACCATAAAGGAACCATAAAGGGAAAGTTAAAGGGAGCAATACAGGAAAAAACTCCCAGAGGTTGTCTTATAAGATACTCATCTATCCCTGTTGCAATATCCTCAAGGGTTTCCCCCATCATAAGCGAAGGAATACCCGTTGCAACTTCTACATTTTCAATTCCCCTTCTTGTCTCTCCTCTTGACTCATCAATTGTCTTTCCATGTTCCATGGTCTGGATTCTTGAAAGCTCTTCAAAGTTCTCCTCGAGAAGCTCTTTTAACCTGAAAAGACATCTACATCTTGCAAGGGGAGTAGTTTTTCTCCATTCAGGAAAAGCCTGATTGGCAGCTTTTACCGCCTCATCCACCTCCTTTTCTGTTGAGGAGGGAGCCTTAGCTATAACTTTACGGGTTGCCGGGTTTACAATATCATGCAACTCGCCCTCTGATTCAACCCACTCACCATCTATGTAATTTTTCAACACCAAAACTTCTTTTATGGGTTCCTCCAAAATTGCCATCTTAATCTCCTTTTAAAAATTTCCCACAGGTTTTTCTTACAACAAGCTTTGCAGGAAGGATTATTCTTTTAACCTTATTCCTTTTACCTTCTATCCTTTCAATCATTAATTCAACAGCCCCTGCTCCCATTTCATAGCGAGGCTGACGAATAGTGGTAAGTTGAATATTCTCAAGAGAGGCTACCCACATATCGTCAAACCCGACAACTGCAATATCCTGAGGAATTCTTACTCCCTTATCAAGACAGGCGTTAATTGCCCCAAGTGCCATCATATCATTAGCGCAAAAAACCGCTGTTGGTGGATGAGTCTCCTTTAAAAAAGAAGACATCGCATCGTATCCCCCATCATATCTTAAGTACCCTACCCTCACATAGTTTTTCAATGGAGAAAGTCCTGCTTCCTTCAATGCT
>JAGGZA010000149.1 GCA_021162265.1 Candidatus Aerophobota bacterium
AGATAGGTGAAAATAAATTAAAAGGAGGAGATAATGAAGTCAAAAATAACGGGGCTCTTTGGAGTATTGTTGCTTGTAGTTGCTTTTTGTCTTTCTCAGGCTGGGAATAATAGTGAGTCTTTTATTGATCTTTAGATATAAAAAGAGGTTTTTAAATAATAGAAGTTAAAAGAAAAACTATAGTTTTTGTGAATTGAAGAGGAAGAATAGCTCTATAAGCAATGAAAGGGGAAAAAACAGATTTTATTAATGGGGTTTATCCTGCTAGGAAGATGCGAAAAAAAACGGTAAGTAAATGATAAAATATTTCTGGATCTGTCAAAGTTTTCGGAGGAGGACTTTCTCCAAAATTTTAGGAGAAATCCTGCCGACTTACTATTTGACAACTATTGAAGGATTGGTAGAATTAGAAAAATAGTAGGCATCCTTGTCTACCTCCATAATTTAAGAATAAGTTAAGCTACTTTGACTTTCTCAGGGTTAATTTATGGAAATAAAAGACAAAGGAGGTGAGGTACTTATCAGGTAATTTGCCAGGAAGGAAGACATAAAGAAAATAAATTCAGCAAGGAGGTAATTCTGGATGAAGCGCAAAGGCATAATAGTAGCAGGGTTGTGCTTATTATTAATTATTGTTGGCTTAGCAGGGATTGGAATAGCTAAAGAGTATCCTACAAAGCCAATAAAGGGTATAATTTCTTTATCAGCAGGAGGAACAACAGATATTGTTGCGCGAACTTTAGCCCCCTATATGGAAAAGTATTTAGGGCAACCTGTAGTCTTGATAAATGAACCTGGAGCAAATGGAACAATTGCGGTTGCAGATGTTGCAAGAAGAAAACCAGATGGTTACGTATTTGGATGGTGCAATTTACCTACGCTGGTAATCCACAGTCAAATGAGGGACTTACCTTATGATCCTAAAAAATTTGTGTATGTGGCTTCTCCAATGCCTTACGAATATATAGTATTTGTTAGAAGTGATGCTCAGTGGAATACATGGGAGGAGTTTATTGATTATGCTAAAAAACATCCCCGGATGATAACATACGGTGTTCCGGGTCTTGGTTCTACCAATCATCTGGCTATGGAATATATAGCCATGAAAGAAGGTATTGAGTGGCATGCTGTACCATTTAAGGGAAACCCGGAATCAATTGCAGCAGTAATTGGAGGGCATGTTGATGCCTGTAACACTTCCACCACAGCAGCAGTATCAGCATATCAGGCAGGAAAAATTAAACCGTTGATAGTATTGAGTAAGAAAAGAATCTCTCTTGTACCAAACACACCAACACTGCTGGAGAAAGGATATGATTTTTATCAATTTTCCTGTATGGGAGCGATACTTCCTCCTGGTACCCCGGAGTATGCCAGAAGTAAGCTTGAGAAGGCGATTGAATATGCTTGTAATGTGCCAGAAGTTAAAGAAAGGGCTAAGAAAACTTTATTTGTGACTATTGACTTTAAGAATGGAGCTGAGTATCGTGAGCTGGCAGAGAAATATTACAAGGTATGGGGTGATATTCTAAGACAGGTAGGTTTACATAAGTAAAATAAATAAAACCGGTCCCTTCATCACTCAGTATTCAGGATGGAGGGACCGACAGTAAAAAGTGAGAACAGTTGAAAGTCTTATAGAATCTGGAGATAAAAATTGAAGATAGGAAGAGAAGGAAAAATAGCGCTTGGGTTAATTGCCTTTTGTCTTATAAACTATTTTTACTTAATCCCCACTCAGGTCGTTCAGCAAGGTTCCTCACCAGTATATCCACTTATTGTGAATACTTTTATTTTAGTATCCTCTATCGGGTATTTTTATCAGAGCACGTTAAGAAGAAAAAGAGTTTCTGAGGGTGAAGAGTTTGAAGAGAAGAAAGTTTCTTCAACGGAAAAGGGGGAAAAGTCTATAAAACCTGTGTTGAGAGTTATCGCTCAGACAGCTTTTATAATTATCTGGGTGACGGTACTCGAGTATGTAGGTTTCTTGCTCTCATCAATGGTATTTTTAGCAGCAAGTATTATTTTATATGGTTCTCGTAACTATTTTAAAATTATTACAGCATCTATTTTATTCCCATTGGTTATATATTTACTTTTCAAAGTAGTGTTGAAAACAGCTTTACCAGAGGGAATTCTGGAGAATTTACTGGGAAGTGTATTTTTTGGTCAGTAAAATCCGGGGAGTTTTATAGATGGATTTTATATCTAACTTGATGAAAGGCATTGATTTTGCCTTAAGTTTTACAAACATAATAGGGATCTTGATAGGGTACTTTATAGGAGTGGTCGTTGGTGCTACACCAGGGTTGATGGCGACAACAGCTATGGTTTTAATGCTCCCTTTCACTTTCACCTTAGATCCTCTGTTTGCAATAGCGACTTTAATGGGATGCTATAAGGGAGGTGTCTATGCTGGCTCTATAACCGGGACATTATTTAATATTCCAGGAACACCAGAAGCAGCAGCAACAGCTCTGGATGGTTATCCTATGGGGCAAAGAGGGGAGGAGCTAAGAGCTTTAGAGATAGACCTTTTTGCCTCTGTTATAGGAGGAACTTTTTCCAACCTCTTGTTACTATTTACTGCAGCACCACTTGCCTTTATAGCTTTAAAACTTGGTCCACCTGAGGTTGCAGCGCTAATATTTTTTTCACTAACAGTGGTTGTTAGTCTTATGGGTGATACTCCCCTGGAGATATGGAAGGGGTTGGTCTCTGTGGGGGGTGGACTATTTATTGGTATGATTGGTCTTGATGCAATGACTACTACAAGAAGATATGGGTTTGGAATAGTAGAGTTAGACAAGGGAATAGGTTTTATAACCTGTATAATTGGTCTGCTCGCTTTATCAGAAGTTCTGGTTCAGGCTGAAGCTATTACAAGTTTAAAATTAAGTGACCGCAGGTCCAGAGTGCCATCTAAAAAACCAACATTCAGGTCAAGAATAAATGACCTCAAAGTATGTGCTGTAGATATTTTAAGGTCTTCCCTTTTAGGTTCATTACTGGGAGCTCTACCGGGCATTGGTGCTACGACTGCTGCTTTTGTAAGCTATGGCGAGGCAAAGAGAGCTGCTAAGAATCCAGAGAACTTTGGTAAAGGTGATGTAAGAGGGATTGCTGCTCCTGAAGCGGGTAATAATGCTGTATGTGCTGCAAGTCTTATTCCTCTTGTTACTCTGGGTATACCGGGAAGTGTTGCAGCAGCTGTCTTATTTGGCGCTTTTATGGTGCAGGGGATGATACCCGGTCCTATGCTTATGATAACACATGCAGAATTTCTTTATGGATTGTTTTTCCTGATGATTCTTACCGATATATTAGGTGGAGCTCTTGTGGCATATCCAATTATCCGTGTAGCTCGATATATATTTCGGAGAGTAGACTATTCTTTGCTTTTTCCAATTGTTACAGTGTTTTGTGCCGTGGGGGTATATGCAGTGGATTTCAGTATATTTGACATTAAGGTCCTTTTGTTTTTAGGAGTGCTTGGATATTTAATGAAGAAAACCAATTTTAATATTCCTGCTCTTGTTTTAGCCTTTATCTTGGGGCCAATTCTTGAAAGGAACATGAGAACAGCTCTCTTAATTTCTCAGGGAAATCCAGCTATATTCATAAAAAGCCCTGTTGCAGCAGCCTTATTAATTCTGGGTGTAGTTTCGGTTATCCTTTCTTTAAAAAGGAAGAAAAGGAAAGTAATAACCATATAAAAAGTAATATATTTAAATATCCTGAATTACAGGAGGAGAAAATGGCAGAAAGAAATATTATTATTATCAGTTTGGATGAAGTCCGTCCTGATCATTTAAGCTGCTATGGATATGATAAGATAAGTACCACAGCAATTGATGAGGTAGCAAAAGAGGGTGTAAGATTTGAAACCTGTATTACCTCTGCCGATCTTACCCCAATAGCTATGGGTTCGGTAATTACCGGGAAGTATCCGAACAAACACGGGATGAGAGACCCTTATTCTTATATAAGCGGACCTTCAATTGCCGGAATATTGAAAAAAAGTGGTTATACTACTGCTGGGTTTGTGGGAAATGGATTGTTATCAAGAAGACACGGTTTTGCAGAGGGGTTTGACTTCTGGAATGAGACTTCAAAGGAAACAAGCTGGTTAGAGATTATATATCCGGGAAGAGAGAAAGATGAGATATTTTACGAGGGAAATTACTGGGTTGAAGAGTTTTTTAAATGGTTAAAAGAGAATTATAAAGAGAAGTTCTTTATATGGGGACATCTTTATGAGACCCACGAAGGATCGGAATATTCTCTTCTCAAAAAAGGTTTAATAAAGGAAGGAGAACTCCCGGAGTTCAGTTATTACGATGCCAAGATAAAAATGGCTGATGAAAAGTTAATAGGAAGATTACTGGAGACATTGGATGAGCTTGGTATAGCTGAAAATACGACTCTTGTGGTAATGAGTGATCACGGAACTAACCTTGGTGAGCATCCTGTTGATCCTATTCCCTGGCGAAAGGAAAAGAAAAAGTATCCTCAGCATACCACTATGTACGATTGTGACTTAAAAGTAGCTATGATTATAAAGGGTGAGGGCTTACCCCGGGGGAAAGTGGTAAAAGGAATGGTGCGTTCAATTGATTTAATCCCCACTTTACTTGACCTTCTTGGTATTTCTGTTGAGGAATACGATTTTGATGGGTTAAGTCTTTTACCTGTAATTGAGAAGGGCAAAGCTGAGGGAAGAGAGGTTTACTCTGAGGATTTATTTGAGTCAAGGGGTAAAGGAGCTCTGCAATCTTTTAGAACCGAGGACTTTAAGTTCATAAGGAATTTAACGCTGGGAACTGAGGAATACTATGATTTAAATAGTGACCCTCAGGAGCAAAATAACATTGTAGAAAAAGTTGAAAAAGAAAAATTAATTGGAATAAGGAAAAAGTTAAATGCTTTTCTAAGAACGCAGGTCTCTGCAGGGAAGGTATTTTCTAAAAAAGAAAAAGAAGCTATTGACAAAAGGCTGAGAGCACTGGGGTATATAGAGTAAAAAGGAGCTGTTAAGGATGATATATACAGGTCATGGCAACAGGGAAATTGTGGAAAGAATAATGCCTGTGTCTGAGGCAAGAAAGAGAATCAGAGGATTAAAAAAAGTTGATGTTACTGGAAGATGTGCCAGGGAATGTATTGATATTGCTTATGGTTTCTTTACACCCCTTCAGGGGTTTATGGGAAGAGAGGATGTTGATGCGGTATGTGAAAAAATGACCTTGAAAGATGGAACTTTATGGTCTATCCCTATTGTTCTTGATGTTGAAGGTGAAGAGGTTAAAGAAAAAGGTATTAAAGAAGATGATACTATCCTCCTTACCTTCTCCGGTAAACCTCTTGCTATTCTGGAGGTGGAGGACATATTTGGTTATGAAAAGGCTAAAATGGCAGAAGCTGTGCTGGGAGCAACTGACGAGAGACATCCAGGGGTAAGGATGATTAATAAGTTAAAGGATACATTTATTGGAGGAAAGGTTACTTTGGTAAATCCCCCTGAGTTTCAACCTCCTTTTGATAAGTTCTGGTATACCCCAAAGGATTTAAGAGAAAAAATTGCGGAAAGGGGATGGAAAAGAGTAGTTGCTCACCAGACAAGAAATGTACCTCACACAGGTCATGAATGGCTTATGAAAGGAGCCTGGTTTTCTGCTAATGGTGATCTTCCCGTGGAAAAACTTCAAACAGGAATCCTGGTTAACTGTATAATTGGACCAAAAAGAGAGGGTGATTATATAGATGAGGCTATTGTTCTTTGCCATGATGAACTTCGCAACTCAGGATATTTTCGAGAAGATATACATCTGGTTTCCATCTCCCTGTGGGATATGAGGTATGCAGGACCAAAAGAGGCAATATTCCATGCCATATTGAGAGAAAACTTAGGGTGTACTCACCATATGTTTGGCAGGGATCATGCAGGTGTTGGAAGCTTTTACGATCCTTACGATGCTCACAGAATATTTGATGAAATTCCTGAGGGGAGTTTAAATATTAAACCAATTCGTGTGCTTGAATGGTGGTACTGCCCTGTTTGTGGAGAGGTAACTTATTCTGGACTTTGCGGGCATAAAGAGAAGAGACAGAAATTCAGTGGTACTTTAATCAGGAGTATGTTGCAGGACAGGGTAAAACCTACCAAACTTATCTTCAGACCAGAGGTTTATGATAAGGTTATGGAATGTGCAAAAAAGTATGGTTTTGGTTCCCCCTTTTGCACGAAGAGGTATTTAGCTGAAAGAGGACCTGTTTTTGTGCTTTCAGATATGTAATTTGTACATAAGGTAAACCCATATCAGGAGGGTTAAATGAATTCTTTAAGATTAAAAAATGTGATTTTACTTACCGTAGATACGCTTAGAAAGGATGTTCTTGGATGCTATAACCCGGAGAGCAAGTTAACTCCTTTTATTGACTCTCTCCAGGACAGATGTATTAAGTTTACCAATATGCAGGCTATAGGTCCTTACACTCAGGCATCGTTCCCGGGTATACTTACCTCTTCCTACTATTTTGACTGGGGGAGGCATAAAAAGTGTCCACCTCAGAGGATTTTAATTTCTGAAGTTCTTAAGAAAGGGGGAATTACAACAGCCGGAATTCATTCAAATCCCTATATTAGCGAGTTTTTTGGCTGGAACAGAGGCTGGGATTTCTTTTACGACTCAATGGAGGAGGAAGTAACAGATGAGGTTCCTTATATAAAGGGTGATAAGATTAATAAAAAAGTTGATGAATGGTTATCCTCGCACATTAAAGGAAAAGATTATGGTAGGTTTTTCCTGTGGATGCACTATATGGATGTACATGAACCTTATGTTCCTGAGAGAAGATATGTTGAAATGGTTGACCCTTCTATTAAACTCAGCAGTAATGAAATGTTTAACTTATTTAAAAATGTAATTCTCAAAAGGGATGTATCAGACAAAGAAAAGGTAGAGCTTTTAAAAAAACTTTATTTTGCTCATGTTAGAGAGATAGATGAGTATGTTCAGGATTTTTTTAGCATATTAAAAAGATACGATCTTCTGGAAAACTCTACAGTTATAATAACTTCAGATCACGGAGATGAATTTGGTGAACATGGTGGGTTATCTCATGATGGTAAATTTTATTCTGAACTTATAAATGTTCCCTTTTTAATTTATAACCCTGGAGAGGATGAAGGGAAAGTGTGCGATAAGTTAGTTAGCAATATAGATATACCTCCAACTATTCTCCACATTTTTGGTCTTGAGCAATTTAAAGGTTTTAAGGGTCATTCTCTTCTTCCGCTTGAAAATTATCCTGAGAAGGGATGCTTTGGTGAGGCTATTGACAAGAGAAGTGCCCATGAAAAAGAAACAGATAAACCAACATACTATTATCAGGAAGAAAAACTTAAAATAATATACAGGGAGAGCACAGATACCTGGGAGATGTATGACCTCAGAGATGATCCCCGGGAGCTTAATAATATAGTTAATATATCAACCGGAGCAGAGAGTATGAAGCAGATATTAAAGCCACGGATAGGAAGATGGCTAAAAGATAAATAGCAAGCAAATACAAGGAGGTAAAGTATGGGAGAATATAAGGTAAGCGAAGAAAAAGCCAGAGAAATTGAGGAGAAAATCAAAAGATCCAAAGAAGTTATACGGGAGGCTTTTCAAAAGTTTAAACCCTCAGAGTGTGCTATTACCTGGACAGGAGGCAAGGATAGCACTACAAATCTCTGGCTTATTCGTCAGGTTTGTATAGAGGATAATATTGACCTTCCTCACGTCATAACAATTGATGAGGGTGATGCCTTCCCGGAGATCACTGATTTTTTGATAAAGATATCAAAAAAGTGGAATATAGACCTTAAGTGGTTATGCAACTTTGATGTACTCAGAGCCTGTCAGAGCAAGCTGGGTGGCACTGTTAAGGTGAAAGATTTAAATGAAAGAAACCGGGCGGAACTTAAAAGAATTGGGTTTGAGGAAGAGTCATTTACATTTGAGGCAGAGTCATATGCAGGAAACCATCTGATGAAGACTGTTGTGCTTAACCAATTTATTGAGGAAAATAACATAAAGGCCCTGTTTATGGCTGTTAGGTGGGATGAACACCCGGCAAGAAAAAATGACAAGTATTTTACAGAGAAAGAGGCTGGCGATTTGCAACCTGCACATACAAGAATAGCTCCTATTCTACATTTCACAGAAAGAGATATATGGGATAACACCCATTTACACAATCTCCCTTATTGTCCGCTTTACGAAATAGGTTATCGCTCCTTAGGAGTGAGAAGTACCACTAATCCGATGCAGGTTGGTGTGCCAGCATGGAATCAGGACCTTGAGAACACTGTTGAAAGAATGGGGAGGAGACAGGATAAGGAGAAGGCAATGGAGAGATTGCGAAAGCTCGGGTATATGTAAATTTGTAAGGGAATAGAAGATGGTTGAAAAGTATCCCATAAACATATGGATTAATGATGAAAGGTATGAGAAATTGCGCCAGGCAGGTCTTGCTGACATGGCAGAAGAGGTTTTAGCCGGGATGAGAGTTATTAAACTGCAGTGTACCGAAAAGCAGAAAGATGAGATTTTAAGACTTTATCCAATGGCTAAATTTGATACTGCCACTACTAAAAGTATTGAGCTTATTCCATCAGACGCAAAGGAAGAGATGTTTAATTTAGTAATCAGGAGGAAAAGTTTAGATGTTATAGATGAATTTTTAAAAAATGTTAAGAAAAGTGGTTAATTAAACCAGGAGCTTGAGCTGTGGCTATTATTAGCTAAAATTTAAAAGTGCACTGACGTAAGATTGGAATTTTTAAAAGGCACCTTTGCTTTTTCATTAAAGAACCTCTTATGAAGTTGTTTAGCCATAACTTATCCTTTGCAAGGAATCCTCAGCTCTGGAGCAAACTGGAACAGGCTCCTGTTTCTATAATTGAGAGAAGTAGGGATGGGAATGTTGATGTTAAAAAAACAGAGGAGAACATTGACCTTTATATGGGTTCTCTTGTAGATGCAATAATCAGTGGTGATTTTAACAGGATAAAAAATATGCCAGCCTGAAAAAGTTGCAGGTGCTATTAATGGACACAAAAGAGTGGAGAAAAGTTGAGGTTGAATATGGGAGGAACTTTCTCTCTGTAAAGGTTCCTCCCTGGTGTGATGTACTGGAAATGGGCTATACTCCTGCTTTAGATAATCCTGGAGAACACATAGAAGATTCTCTTTCGCATCCCATAGAGAGTTTACCTGTGGAGAGTATTATTGCCTCTTCTAAAAAAGACCCCTCCAGAATAACTGTTGCTATAACTGTTTCTGACAATACGAGGCCTGTTCCCTATAATGCAGACAAAGAGGAGGGGATACTTCTCCCTCTTTTAAACAGGCTCAAAAAAGCTGGAGTGAAAAATAAGAATATAAGAATTGTTGTTGGAACCGGGACACACATTCCTACATCTGATACATGGAAAAAAGAGGCTTTTGGGGAATTTATAAAAGACAACTACGAAATAATAGACCATGATTCAACATCCGAAGATCTTATTTCTATAGGAAAAATTGAGGGAATTGAAGTTAAGATAAATGAAGTTTTCCTGCAGTCAGATATTCACATTGTAACAGGTCTTGTTGAACCTCACTTTATGACAGGAGTCTCAGGTGGGAGAAAAGCAATATGTCCGGGTCTTATAAATATTGATGCAACCTATGTTTTTCATGGCGTAGAGTTTATGGATCATCCCAATGCAACAAATCTTGTTTTAGAGGGTAATCCCTGTCATCGATTTGCCTTAGAGGTTGCTCGCAGAGTAAGAGTAGATTTTAATGTGAGCGTTACTATAAATGGAGAAGGAAAGTTAACAGGAATTTTTACAGGTGACCTGGAAAAGTCTCATCTTGAAGCTGTGAAGAAGTTAAAAGAGTATGTGGTTATCCCCTGTGATAATGAATATGATGTAATCTTAACCCAGGGAGGAAAGGTTGCTGTAAATCACTATCAGGCTGCAAAGGCAGCGTATGGAGTTGTACCCATTATTAAGAGGGGAGGGATAGTTATCCTGGTGGCTCACAATAGTGATGAGGAACCCATAGGCAAGGATGAATACAAAAAAGTCTTAAAGGTTTTAAGAGAAAAAGGACCGGGAAGATTTACAGAGTTTATAAGAAGCAAAAACTGGAAATTTGTTCCTGATCAGTGGCAGGTGCAAAAATGGGACCAATTTTTCAAGAAAATAGGCTCATTTGATAATTTAATTTATTGTACAGATAATATTCCCCCCGAGAAGTTAAAAGACCTTCCTGGTAAAAGTGGTTATGATTTTATCAAAAAAGATACCACAAAAATTGAAAGTATGGTTCAAAATGCTATTGTTTACGCAATAGAGAAAATCCAGCATCAACTGAAAAGAGAACCCAGGATGGCTTTTGTGAAAGAAGGTCCTTATGCAGTACCTTTGCTATCTACTGAAAAGAGAGTTTAAAAGAATTTATCCTTAAATTAAGTTAAGTTTGTGTTCTCACAGTTGGGAGATTTTTGAAAGGAGATTAAAGGATTAAAGATGAATGAAAAGTTTAAGGTATTTATTTCTGTCCCACTGTCTTTTAAGGAATACTGTCAGGGAGCAATTGAGATGCTTGAAAGGAATGGATGTATGGTTGATGGGAATTGGTGGGTGAACGGTGCCCTTTCCTCTGATAAGTTTTTGGAAAGAATTAAAGATGTAGATGCGTGTATTGTTGGTCTGGAAAAGGTTGACCGAGAAGTCCTGATGAATACCCCTAAGTTGAAGATTGCTTGTAAGTTTGGCGTAGGGTTGGATAATTTTGATTGCGAGGCAGCTACCGAGAGAGGAGTGGTTGTGGCAAATGCACCTATTTTTAATTGCGATGCGGTGGCAGAATTTACCATAGGATTAATGCTCGCTCTGGTAAGACAGGTTGTACAGTCACATCAGGAGCTTAAGATGGGTGGGTTTCGTGCATTTATTGGTCCAGAATTACTGGGTAAAACACTTGGTATCATTGGTCTTGGTAATATTGGTAAACGGGTAGCCAGAATTGCTATATGGGGACTAAAAATGAAGGTAATTGCTTACGACATTGCTCCCGATAAAAGTTTTGCTGCTCAGAACGGAATTACTTATGATACGCTGGATGGAGTACTTCGTGAGTCAGATATTGTTTCTCTACATGTGCCCCTGACTCCCGTTACTCGTGGGATGATAGGTAAAGAAGAACTGAATTTAATGAAGAACAGTGCGTATCTCATTAATACTGCAAGAGGAGCTGTAGTAAAGGAGGATGACCTGTACATTGCTTTAAGGAAAAAGAAAATTGCTGGAGCAGCTCTTGATGTGTGGTCCAGGGAACCTCCTGTTGGCAGCAGGCTTTTAGAACTTCCCAATGTTATTACAACTACGCACTCTGCAGGGAGTACTTATGAATCCTGCGCCAGACAGGCAAGAGTTTGTGCAGAAAGTGTTATCCGGGTTTTAAATGGAAGAAAGCCTCCTTTTATTGTAAATCCTGATGTTCTCAATAAAATTACATTAAGAGATTAATAGCCTTCAATTTAAGTTTTTATTTTATTTATTAGCCAAAGCTTTTTAGGTAGAGCAAAAATTAAAATAATTAAAATATATGATTTATAAGGAGAGAGAAAGATGGATAAGAAACTGAAGTTAAGATATAAAGACAGTACTGTTGAGGTAAAAATTCCTCAAGAGAACTTTTTATATGCTATAAAACCGGAGGACGCCCCTGGCTTGAAGGATGAGAGAGAAGCAATAATACAATCACTGAAAGAACCTGTTTCTGCACCTTCTCTATCACAGCAGGTAAAAAAGGGAATGAAAGTTGTTATTATAGGAGATGATATAACAAGGCCTACTCCAAGAGAGAGGATGTTTCCGGTCATTTTAGATGAATTAAATAAAGCGGGAATACCTGATAAAGATATAACCGCACTCATATCTCTTGGTACTCATCGATATATGACTCCTGAAGAGATAGAGAAATGCTTTGGAAAAGAGGTTGTTGAGAGAGTCAAGGTTGTAAATCATGAATGGAAGGACAAAGATAATCTGGTTAATATTGGTTCAACACCAAGCGGGATACCTATTGAGGTAAATAAACTTGCCTGGGAGGCAGATTTTTTAATAGCTACCGGGAGTATCGTTCCTCACTGTCTTGCAGGGTATGGAGGAGGCGGCAAAGCAATTCAGCCTGGAATTTGTTCCTGGGAAACTACAGGAAGAACGCATCTTATTCCAATGGAGGATGATATGTTCCTGAATCTGGTTGGAGATACAGAAAACAGGGTAAGACTGGAAATGGAAAAAGTAGCAGAACTTGTAGGGTTAAATTTTATCGTTAATGTGGTACTCAATGATAAGAAGGAAATTATCTACGTTGTTTCAGGCGATCAGGTTAAGGCTCATAGAGAGGGCGTAAAGGTAGCAAGGAGAGTTTATGAGCGTAAAATTCAGGATTTAGCTGATATTGTTATAGTAAGCGCCTATCCGGCAGATATAGATTACTGGCAGGGAACCAAACCTTTATCTTATGCTCAACAGGGAGTTAAGGAGAAAGGGACAGTTATCTTTTTAGGTTACTTTCCTGATGGTATTTCTCCCACACATACTGAAATGGGAGAATATGCCCATAAGTCTTACGGAGAACTTAAGAAATTAGTAAAAGAAAATAAATTTGATGATCTTGTTTGTGCCTCCACTTTGCTCCAGCATGCTAAGGTGATGGAGCATTCAGAAGTAATCTGTGTTTCTGAAGGATTATCTTTCGAAGAAAAAGAAAAGCTTGGTTTTAGACATGCTGACACTCTGGAGGAAGCACTGGAAATGGCCTTAAAAAGGCAGGGAAAAAACGCTAAGATAGGTGTAATAGATTATGGAGGAGATGTTCTTCCAAAATTAAGATAGTG
The DNA here is from genome assembly GCA_021162265.1 of Candidatus Aerophobota bacterium. Lineage (GTDB taxonomy): Bacteria > Aerophobota > Aerophobia > Aerophobales > B3-G15 > CBFDTW01. Next base: position 12,952 of record JAGGZA010000149.1, read on the forward strand.
GTGATCAATTTAATTATTTTATGTTTTGACTTTAGTAAACACTTAGCTATTGCATGAAGGAGTGGTTAATGAGAAAAAATAGACTTCGTGAGTTACTTAGAGAGGGAAGACCAACTATTGGAGTCCGGATACTGAGTAGCTGGCCAGGGATAGTAGAAGTTGTTGGTCACACCGGGATAATTGATTATGTAGAATTTGTGGGTGAATACGCACCCTGGGACCTGCACGATCTTGAAAATCTGGGCAGAGCAACAGAATTATTTGATATGTCATCTATGATGAAGGTTGATCAGGAACCCAAGGGATTTATTGCCCAGAGGGCATTAGGTTCAGGTATACAGAATATACTCTTTACAGATGTGAGAAGTGTTGAGGATGCCAGGGAGTGTGTACGGATTGTGAAACCTGAAACGCCTGAACATCAAGGCATAAATGGATGCCATATGCGTAGAAATGTGGGGTATGTGTTGGAATGTGGCACACAGGAGTATGTAAAAGCGATGGATGAGGCGGTGATAGCTTTGATGATAGAGAAAAAGGGGGCCATTGATCATTTAGATGAGATTCTTTCTGTAAGGGGTATTGATATGGTTCAATTTGGTCCTTGTGATTATTCGTTGAGCATAGGTATGCCGGGAGAAAGATCTCGTAAGGAGATAAAAGAGGCTGAATTGAAGGTGATCAAGACTGCACTGAAATTAGGAATACGTCCCCGGGTAGAGATAAACAGTATATATGGTCTTGATGGGGTGAAGGAATATATCGATCTTGGTGTCAAAGATTTCAGTCTTCCGGCTGATGTAGTAATAATTTATCAGTGGTTAAAAGAAAGTGGAGAGGATTTAAAGAAAATGCTGGGATAAGCAAGACGATACTATGTTGAAAGAAGCACCATTCTTTTAAAGCTTTGTAAAAATTCTATAACAGGAAAGCCCAGATAGAAGATATTACAAGAAGTTCCTTAATTACACAGGAGGTAAGATATTATGGTAGAATTATCAGAAGAGGAGATCCTGAAAAAATTACTTGAATTCAGCACACCAACAGTTGCCAATGTAGTAGCTACCTATCCAGATCACCCTTTGTGTCTTAAGCTTTATGACCCCTGGAGAGGAGGATGGTATACCGATCAATCAGTTCACTGTGTTTTTCCCGAGATGGGAAGAAGGATAGGATATGCATTTACAATGGTGGTATCAGTACCTGATAAAGAACACCCTTCTCTGTCATTTATAGATTTAATTGATGCTCTGGGCAATGCTAAAAAGCCAATTGTTGTTGTCTGTCAGCAGGTATATCCTGCAGAAATATTTAATAGAGCAGGATTATTTGGAGGTCAATCTACAGCGTTATTTAAAGCTTGTGGAGTTGTAGGAGTTGTTACAAATGGTCCTTCTCGAGATATTGATGAGATGCGCCCACTGGGAGTGCAGTATATTATGAGCGGTGTTACTCCTGCACATGGAGATTTTGCAATAAGAAAGATAAATGTACCTGTATCAGTTGCAGGAATGGATGTTGTACCTGGAGATATCGTTCATATGGATGAGCATGGTGCATGTAAGTTCCCCGCAGACAAACTATCTGATATTTATAAAAATATTGAAGAGTTCAGCAAAATAGAGGATTATCAGGCAAAGGCATTACTTCAGGCAAAGAGTATCGAGGAGATAAAAGAGGCCTGGATGAAAAGAACTTGATTACGCCAGTATGGATGACTCTTTGCAAAGAGGAGAAGGGTTAATGCTTATTGTAGGAGAGAAAATAAATACTACATTAAAAAGAGCAAAGGAAATTGTAGAGAAGAAGGATAAGGAAGGTTTGCAGCATCTTGCTAAGATACAGGTGGATGCTGGAGCATCTATGATAGATGTCAATGTTGGTACGAGAATTAAGACAGAAGTAGAGGATATAAAATGGGCAATTGAGACTATTCAGGAGATAGTAGATGTGCCCTGCTGTATAGATTCTCCCAATCCTAAAGTTTTAGAGGCAGGTCTTTGTGTTCATAAAGGAAAAGCTCTTGTTAATTCAACGACTGCAGAGAAGAAAAGATTAGAAGAAGTTATTTCTGTTGTTAAAAACTACAATTGTAAAATAGTCGCCCTGACTATGGATGAAGAAGGTATCCCTGAAGACGTTGATAAAAGATGCAAAATAGCGGGTATCCTGATAGATAGGCTCAGCAGTGAAGGTTTTTCTTTAGATGATATTTACATTGATCCTTTAATAAAACCAGTGTGCACAGATTCCAGGGTAGGTAAAATCATACTCCAGGCAATAGAGAGAATCTCTACCCTTTTTCCTGGAGTTCATCTTATTTGTGGTCTTAGTAATATATCTTTTGGTCTTCCCAGGAGAAGCCTCTTAAATAGAGTTTTTTTAGCTATGGCTATGGCGAGAGGACTTGATGCTGTAATCCTGGATCCTCTGGATAAAGATTTGATGGCTACTGTTTTTGCTGCCAATACTCTTCTGGGAGAAGATGAATTTTGTGCAAATTATCTTTCAAGCTTTCGAGAAGGGAAATTTTAAATTTATTATTCTTCTATGATTGATAAAAACTCACCTGCTTTGTATCTTCTTCCCTTTATTTTAGATTTTATGATGGGGGGCATTTCAATAGCTGTTCCTCTTCTGGCTATAATGTTAAATGCTTCTCCACTTACTCTTGGAATACTGGGATTTTCTCCCGGAGTTGCCTACATATCTTTATGTCTTGTTTTTGGGAAATTGTCAGAGGTATGGCATAGAAAGAATCTACTCTCCCTGGGGTTATTTTTATATACTCTTTCTTCTCTAATTTTGTGTTTTTCCTCCCGGATTTATCAGCTTTATTTATCCATGCTTCTCATTGGCATAGGAGCAGCTATGTTCTGGCCTACTCTGGAGGCATGGATTGCTGAGAGGGAGGAGAAAAAACCTCTTGCCCGGAAAATGGGCATTTTCAATACATCATGGAGTTTGGGACAGGCTCTGGGTCCTCTTGCAGGAGGGATGCTTTTTGCAATTAGCCTGAGGTTGCCTTTTTATCTTGTTTTCCTTGTAGGCCTTTTTTCTTTTTTCATTCTTTTAAAGGGAATTCCCGGGGATGATCTTTCAAGAAGAAGTAGAAGCATTGACAATAGTTCTCCATCTTCCTCTATAAATTCTTCTTATTCCTTTTATGTCAATATCTCACGAATCGCCAATTTTACTTTGTGGTTTTCTCTGGGAGTAATAAGGTATATTTTCCCTAAGCTGGGGACAAATTTAGGTATTTCCTCTTCCTTTTTAGGTCTTTTAATGTTTGCTCTCTTTTCCTCTCAAACTCTTATCTTTTATGGATTGGGTATATTTCGTAACTGGCAGTACACCATTTATCCTCTAATCTTTTTTCAGGTTCTTGCTCTCTCTGGTCTTGCAATAATCTTTTTTAGTAGTTCTTTTGTTTTATTCCTCTTGGCCTTTTTGCTTATAGGGGCAGGCATAGGGATGACTCATTCTTCAAGTTTATTTCATAGCGTTAATACCGTTCTTCAAAAAGGTCCCCGGGCTGCGGTTCACGAGATTTTTCTTGCAGCAGGGGGTCTTTCAGGACCCCTAATAGGAGGAATAATTGCTCAAAGGTTTTCTTTAAGAACACCTTATCTTGTTGCTTTTTTAATAATAGGGGGAGGAATAGTTGTAGAGATACTGATTAAGATTCGCGCCTCTTCCTGCAAGAATTAAATTTTAATCTCTTTGACTAAGGAATTTTCCCATATTTTGTGAATTTCTTTAATATTTTTAGAAATTAGCACCTTTCCTTCCTTTTTAATTATAAGGTTTTCTCCTCCTACTTTGCCTAACAGCTTCAAGCTTATCTTATTTTTATTGGCTATTTTTTCAATATAAGGGAAATTTTGAGGAGAACAGGATAGAATAATTTGCGATTGGACTTCACCAAAGAGCAGTATATCTTCCCTCTCATCTATATCTCTTTCTAAATTTATAGTTGCTCCGATGAGATTTTCCCTGTTTAAAATACAGCATTCAGCAAGACAAATGGCAAGACCTCCATCAGATACATCGTGGGCTGAGTTTACAAGGCCTTTTTTAATGAGTTCAAGGCATGTTTTCTGTAGAAGTTTTTCTGTGGTGAGGTCTAATTCAGGAGGTCTACCTTTTTTTAGCTGATGGATGCACTGAAGGTACTCACTTCCACCTATACTTTTTTCTCCATTACCAAGAAGGATAATTAAGTCTCCTTCTTTTTTAAACCAGGGAGTGCAGAGGAAGCTAAAGTCATTAATTAAACCAAGCATTCCCACAATGGGAGTTGGATCTATTGCACCCTGAGGATTTTCATTATAAAAGCTTACGTTTCCTCCAGTTACCGGGGTTTCGAGCTCTCTACAGGCTATTGCTATTCCCTCAACACACTTTGTGAATTGCCAGAATATCTCTGGATCGGTGGGTGTTCCGAAATTAAGGCAATTTGTAATGGCTAAAGGTTTTGCTCCAACGCAAACTACATTACGAGCAGCCTCGGCAACAGCGATTTTTCCTCCTTCGTAAGGATCAAGGTAACAATAACGCCCATTTCCATCGCAACTTACAGCAATGGCTTTTCTTGTCTCCTTTACTCTAACTACGGCGCTGTCATGTCCGGGCAGGAGAATGGTATTTGTTCCAACCATATGGTCATATTGCTCAAATATCCATCTTTTACTGGAAATATTGGGAGAGGATAATATCTTTACAAATACTTTCTCTATGTTCTCTGGCAAAGGTAATGATGATAGGTCAAGGTTATTCGCTTCTTCCAGATATTTGGGTTTTGCTCTTTCTCTGAGGTAAATAGGAGCATCATCTGTCAGGGATTTTACAGGAATGCTCGCAACAACTTTTTCACCTTCTTTTACCTTAAATACTCCGTCAGAGGTAACCTTACCAATGGGAACAGCATTCAGGTCCCATTTTTTGAATATTTTTTTGGCTTCTTCCTCCTTGTTTTTCTTCACCACCACAAGCATTCTTTCTTGAGATTCAGAAAGCATCACCTCGTAGGGAATCATTCCCTTCTCTCTTCTCGGGACACGGGAGATATCTATTTGTGCTCCTGAATTTCCTCGGGAGGCTGTTTCAACAGTGGATGAGGTGAGTCCTGCTGCTCCCATGTCCTGCATTCCTACAACGACCCCGGTTCTTATTAATTCCAGAGTAGCTTCAAGGAGAAGTTTTTCCATGAAGGGGTCTCCTATTTGAACGGAGGGTCTGTCCTTATGGGATTCATCTGTGAGTTCTCTTGAGGCAAAACTTGCTCCTCCCAATCCATCCCTGCCGGTTGACGAACCTACATAAAAAATTGTGTTTCCCTCTCCTTCCGCTTTAGCCTTGATGATACTGTTCTTTTTAACTATGCCAAGACAGAGAACATTAACAAGAGGATTCCCTTTGTACGACTCATCAAAGAAAGTTTCCCCTCCAACTGTAGGAATACCAATGCAGTTTCCATAGAAAGCTATACCCCCAACCACACCTCTTAACAGGTATCTTGATTTGGGATCGCTTACAGGCCCAAACCTTAGAGAGTCCATAAGCAGTACAGGACGTGCACCCATAGTAAATATATCTCTTATAATTCCTCCTACTCCCGTAGCCGCACCCTGGAAAGGTTCTATTGCTGAGGGATGATTGTGAGATTCCATTTTGAAAACTACAGCAAGACCGTCTCCTATATCAACCACTCCTGCATTTTCCTTGCCTGCTTCTACAAGAATATTACTTCCCTTTGTGGGAAACTTCTTCAAGATGAGTTTTGAACTTTTATAGCTGCAGTGTTCACTCCACATAACAGAAAAGATACCAAGCTCGGTGAAGTTAGGTTCTCTTTTAAGAGCTTTTTTTATTTTCTCGTATTCCTCAACTGTCAATCCGTGGTCTTTTATAATCTCTGCATCTATTTTTTCAGGTTCTCTCATCTTATTTTTTTCCTCTGTTTCTATCTTTGAGCGATTCCACAATAGACTCCCATATTATTTTTCCATCTTCAGAGCCAAGGATAGCTTCAGAGCATCTTTCCGGATGAGGCATCATTCCCAGTATATTTTTTTCTTTATTACAAATACCAGCAATTGCTTCCAGAGAGCCGTTGGGGTTGTCCTCTTCGGTAATTTCTCCCTTTCTGTTACAATATCTGAAAATAATTTGATTATTTTTCTTTAATTTTGAGAGAACATCCTGGTCAGTATAGTAATTTCCCTCAAAATGGGCAATTGGCATGCGCAAAATTTGCCCCCTTTTAAAGAGCCTGGTGAAGGGAGTGGAGCAGTTCTCAACACGCAGATAAGTATATTTGCATACAAATAAAAGATTTTTGTTTTTTCTCATTGCTCCGGGTAAAAGACCTGCTTCCAGAAGAATCTGAAATCCATTACATATCCCTATAACAAGTCCTCCTCTTTGAGCAAATTCCTTGATTTTCCTCATCACGGGGCTGAATCTTGCAATTGCTCCAGTACGAAGGTAATCTCCATAAGAGAAACCTCCTGGAAGCACAATACAGTCAAAATTTTCGATGTTTTTCTCTTTATGCCATATGAAATCAACTCTTTCTCCTGTAACCTGCTTTATTGCCCACCAGCAGTCATAATCACAGTTAGAACCAGGGAAAATAACAACTCCAAATTTCATCTTTTAATTTCCTCAATTTCATATTCATACTTTTCAATGACAGGATTTACAAGTATTTTTTTACACATATCTTCAATTTGTTTTTCAGCCTCTCTTTTGTTTTTAATATTAAGTTCTATCTGAAAATACTTTCCTGTTTTCACCTCATTAACCCCCTTGAAACCAAGGGAATCCAGAGCATGCTTTATGGTTGCTCCCTGGGGATCAGCCACTCCTTCTTTTAAACTGATATAAACTTTAGCATTGAACATTTTTCCCTCTTTTAATTATTCCCATTCTATAGTTGCGGGAGGTTTTGAAGTTATGTCGTAAACTACTCTGTTTACTCCTTTTACCTCGTTAACTATTCTACGTGATACTCTATCAAGCAGCTCATAGGGAAGTCTTGCCCAGTCCGCTGTCATTCCATCCTCACTCGTAACAACCCTCAGGCATATTGTATATTCATAGGTGCGGGTATCTCCCATCACTCCTACGCTCTTTACTGGCAGGAGTACAGGAAAGGATTGCCATATCCTGGGTAGATCTTTGTATTTTTCCATTTCTTCCTGAACAATACTGTCAGCCTGACGCAGAATTTGTAATCTCCTGCGTGTAACCTCGCCCAGGACTCTTATAGCGAGCCCTGGTCCAGGAAAAGGCTGGCGACTCACTATTCTTTCAGGAAGACCGAGTTCTCTTCCCACCATTCTTACTTCATCTTTAAAAAGTTCCTTGAGAGGTTCAATGAGCTTGAGATGCATTGCAGAAGGAAGACCTCCCACATTATGGTGAGATTTTATAGTAACAGAAGGTCCTCCCTTTGCTGATCGAGACTCGATTACATCAGGATACAAAGTTCCCTGAGCCAGGAAATCTATTTTTCCTAATTTATTGGCTTCTTCGGTAAATATCTTAATAAACTCCTCTCCAATGATTTTTCTTTTTCTTTCAGGGTCCCTTATTCCTTTTAATCTTCCAAGGAATCTTTTCTCAGCATCTACATATCTTATATTTAAATGGAAGTGATCTTTAAAGGTATTCAAAACCTGCTTTTCTTCCCCTTCTCTTAAAAGCCCATTATTAACAAAAATACAGGTGAGGTTGTTACCTACAGCCCTGTTAACAAGTATAGCTGTTACCGAGGAATCCACCCCCCCGCTTAAAGCACAGATTACCTTTCCTTTCCCTACTTTTTCCCTAATCTGGTTTACAGAGTGTTTTATAAAAGAACTGATAGTCCAGTCGCCACTACAGGAGCATATACGAAAAAGGAAGTTTTTAATGATCTCTTTTCCCTGAGGAGTATGAACAACCTCTGGGTGGAATTGAACTCCATAAAATCTCCTCTTTTTATTTACTATAACAGCATAAGGACAATTATCTGTATGAGCAAGGGCTTCAAACCCTGGTGGTAGCTTGATTACCCTATCTGCATGACTCATCCACACAAGGAGTTTTTTAGGTAAATTGTGGAAAAGATTATCTTCTTTATCAACTGAAAGTTTGCTTGGTCCATATTCTCTTTTTTTAGCTGAGGCAACTTTACCTCCAAGAAGATGGACCATAACCTGCATTCCATAGCAGATACCCAATATGGGAATACCCATCTTTAAAATCCCGGAAGATGGTCTTGGAGCATCTTTTTCAAAGACACTTGATGGTCCCCCTGAAAGAATAATGCCTTTTGGTTTTAATTTCTTTATACTTGAGATAGGTGTATTATAGGGGAGAAGCTCAGAATAAACTCTATTTTCTCGCACTCTTCTCAAGATAAGTTGGTTATACTGTGAACCAAAATCCAGAATAAGAATTAATTCATTAGATTTATGAATCAACTTTTTCCTTTTAAGTTCTTACAGGAATCCCTCTTCTGGCGAGGTAATCCTTGGTTTCTTTTATTGTGTATTTTTTATAATGAAATATAGATGCAGCCAGAGCTGCATCTGCTCCTGCCTTCTGGAAAACCTCATAGATGTGTTCAGGATTTCCAGCACCACCTGAGGCAATCACTGGGACATTAACTGATTCACAAACTGCCCTTGTCAGGTCAATATCGTAGCCATCTTCTGTACCGTCTTTATCCATGCTTGTTAGTAAAATTTCTCCTGCTCCCAGCTTTACTACCTCTTTAGCCCATTTTACAGCCTCAATGCCTGTGGGGTGTCTTCCTCCATGAGTATAGACTTCCCACTTTGTTTCAGAATTTATCCTTTTGGCATCAATGGCAACGACAATACACTGGCTTCCAAACTTCCTCGAGGCTGTTTTTACAAGTGAAGGGTTCTTCACAGCAGCAGTGTTAATGGAAACTTTATCCGCTCCTGCTTTAAGAAGTCGACGAATATCTTCTAAATTTCTTATCCCTCCTCCAACGGTAAAGGGCATGAAAATCTCCCGCGCTGTTCGCTCTACAACATCAATCATTATCTGTCTTTCTTCATGAGATGCAGTTATATCAAGAAATACCAGTTCATCAGCTCCTTCCTGTTCATAGATTCTGGCATTTTCTACAGGATCTCCTGCATCTCGTAACTTAACAAAGTTTATACCCTTGACAACTCTTCCCTTCATTACATCAAGGCAGGGAATTATTCTCTTGGCTAACAATTTTCGACGACCTCTTTAAAATTTTTTAATATGTTTAAACCCAACCTTTGAGACTTTTCAGGATGGAATTGACAGGCAAATACATTTTCTTTCCATATACTTGAGGTAAATTCTTCACCATATTCGGTAGTAGTGGCAATGATATCTTTATCATCTGGAATTACATAGCAGGAATGTACAAAGTAAAAATAGGAGTTATCGGGGATGTCTTTTAAATGAGGTGCTGCTTTTCTTATTTTTACGCTGTTCCACCCCATATGAGGAATCTTTAGTCCACTTTCTTCAGAAAAGTATACTACTTTGCCTTTAAATATATCAAGTCCTCTGGTATTTCCAAATTCTTCACTTTCTGTAAATAAAATTTGCATTCCCAGACATATCCCGAGAAAGGGACGTCCTGATTGAATAAATTTATAGATAGGATCAATTAATCTATCTTTTTTTAAATTATTCATGCAGTCTCTAAACGAGCCTACTCCAGGCAGGACAAGTCCCCTTGAATTTTCAATTTCCAGGAAACTGCTGGTGATCTTGACCTCGCAGCCAACTTTTCTTAGGGCATTTTTCACATTTAATAGGTTGCCCATTCCATAATCAATAATTGTTACTTCGTTCTTGACCATAATAGTTTCCTTAATGTAAAAATTTATTTTATAATTTTTTAATCAAATTTCAATAGACGAACCCTGGCAGGCTTTAACACAGATACCGCAGATATAGTGAGGTAT
>JAGGZA010000106.1 GCA_021162265.1 Candidatus Aerophobota bacterium
CCCGAAAAAAACTCCTCTTAAGCCCCTGCAGATATTGGAGGAAGAAGAATATCAAGCTTTGAGGGAGAAATATGGCGAGGATGCATTTGAAGCTGGAACGGGAGCAGAAGCTATCCTTCGTATCCTTCAAAACTTAAAGCTGGATTCTCTTAAAGAAAGATTGAAGGAAGAACTTTTTCAGGGAGGATCTAAGGGAGAGAGAATAAAGATAATTAAACGCCTTGAAGTAGTTGAGAGTTTTCTTCGTTCCGGGAATAAGTTGGAGTGGATGATACTCAGGGCTCTCCCGGTTATTCCTCCAGATTTCAGACCCATGGTTCAGCTGGAGAGTGGTATATTTGCTAATTCCGATTTAAATGACCTTTACCGCAGGATAATCAATCGCAATAACAGACTTAAGTATCTTTTAGAAATTGGAGCACCTCAAATTATTATTCAAAATGAGAAAAAAATGTTGCAACAGGCAGTTGATGCTCTTTTTGAAAATGAAAAACTACCTCAGCCTATTTTAGGTGCGGGTGGAAGGCCTCTTAAGTCTCTGGGTGAGGTTATAAAAGGTAAACAGGGAAGATTTCGTCAGAATCTCCTTGGCAAGAGGGTTGATTACTCTGGTAGAGCTGTAATTGTTCCTGGTCCTCACTTAAAACTTAATGAGTGCGGTCTTCCAGAAAAAATTGCCTTAGAGCTTTATAGACCCTTTATCCTGGGTGAAATTCTTAGAGAAGGTAAGGCTGAGACAATAAAGAGAGCCAATGATTTAATTGAGAAAATCGATCCTTTTGTCTGGGAGGTTCTGGAAAAAGTAATAAAGGATCATCCTGTGCTGCTTAATAGAGCTCCTACCCTCCATAGGTTAGGTATTCAGGCTTTTCAGCCTGTACTTGTGGAGGGAGCAGCAATTCAGCTACATCCTCTTGTTTGCACTGCATTTAATGCTGATTTTGATGGAGATCAGATGGCTGTTCATGTTCCTTTGTCTCTTGAGGCTCAACTGGAAGCAAAGATCCTTATGTCTCCCTGCAATAACCTCATCTCTCCTGCACATGGAGAACCAATTGTTACTCCTACACAGGATATAATTATAGGGTGTTACTATCTTACTATTATGTTAAAGAAGGAGGATGAAGAGGCAAAAAGGGCTTTTTCTTCTCCTGACGAGGTTATTCTTGCCTATGAAAGCGGGAAAGTAGACCTTCATAGCAAAATTAAGGTTTTGATAGATGATAAGTGGATAGAGACTACACCAGGTAGAGTTATATTTAATCAAATTTTACCTGAGAAGATGGATTTTCAGAATTATACAATAGACAAATCAATAATGTCTAACCTGATAACCAAGATATGGGAGGAGTATGGGGATAGGGAAACTGTAACTTTCCTTGACAAGGTAAAGGAATTGGGTTTTAAATTCGCTACAAAATCTGGTCTTACTTTTTCCTTAAATGATATTCCTCTCATTAAAGAAAAACCCAAGTTATTAGAATTAATGGAAGAAGAAGCAACAGGTTATAAGATGCTTGCTGAAGAGGGTTCAATAACTCCAGAGGAAAGGTATATAGATATAATTGATTTAATCACGCGAGTTACAGATATGATCGGGGAGAAGGTGATTCAATATTTATCCAAGGATAAGCTTAATCCTCTTTATATGATGTGGGCTTCCGGGGCAAGAGGTTCTGCTGACCAGCTGCGTCAAATAGTGGGAATGAGAGGACTGATGTCCCGTCCTATAAGGGAAACTTACAGAAGAGAGCTATGGGACGAGGTATTTAGAAGGGATCTCCCCATACCCTCAGAGGTTATCCGTCAATACTTCTATCCGGCTCCTGGAGGAAGATTAGTAGGAAGAATTGGAGAAGAACCAATTCGTTCAAGTTTCGAAGAGGGACTTTCTGCTCCTGAGTACTTTATTTCTACCTCTGGCGGACGGAAGGGTCTTGTTGATACAGCATTAAAGACAGCTTACGCAGGATATTTAACTCGTAAACTGGTAGCAGTTGCCCAGAACGTCATAGTTACAGAGGAGGATTGTGGTACCATAGATGGTTTTGATATAGGTCCTCTTGTAGAGGAAGGTCAGGAACTTGAGTCTCTTGCTGAGAGGATTCTGGGAAGAGTAACCGCAGCCCCTGTTATAGATCCTGCGACAGGTGAGGAAATAATAGGTGCAAATCAGGAGATAAATGAGGAAATAGCAAAAAAAATTCAGGAGGCAGGAATAGAGAGAGTTAAAGTTCGCTCTCCCCTTACCTGTCAGGCAAAATGGGGAGTTTGCCAGAAGTGTTATGGATGGGACCTTTCAGCCCATCGCATAGTTAGTTTAGGAGAAGCTATAGGAGTTATTGCAGCTCAATCTATTGGAGAACCAGGAACTCAGCTCACTCTAAGGACTTTTCATACAGGAGGAATTTTTAGAAAGGGTGGTGATATTCCTCAGGGATTGCCAAGAGCTACAGAGCTGTTTGAGCCAAGAAAGCAGGCTTATTCTAAAAGAGGTGCAGTCCACCAGAGAAAAGGAGAGGAAGCACTTATTAGCGAGATAGAGGGGAGAGTATCCGTGGAGGAGAAAAAAGGAAGGTCATTTGTAAGGATAAAAAGCGATGATGATAAAGAAGTTTTGTATGAGGTTGATGGTGAAATCCTTGTTTCTGAAGGAGATACGGTAGAGGCAGGAGATAAGATAGTTGAGGGTGTGGTAAATCCACGTTCCCTTTTAAGAGTTAAGGGAGTGAGAGCTGTTCAGGAATACCTTGTTAATCAAACTCAGATGGTTTATCGTGAGCAGGGAGTTAAAATTAATGTTAAACATTTTGAGGTAATTGTCAGACAGATGATGAGGAAAGTAGAGGTGGAGGACCCTGGAGACACCGATTATTTGCCTGGAGAACAGGTAGATAGAGTTGAGATTGAAGAGGTGAATCGTAAGATAAGACAGCAGGGCGGAAAGCCGGCTACAGTGAAGCCGGTACTACTTGCTATTCCTAAAGCAGCCCAGGAAGATAAGGAGAGCTTTTTGTCTGCTGCTTCTTTCCAGCGGACCAAGCAGGTTCTGGCTGAGGCAGCAATAAAGGGACAGGTAGATAACCTGCGTGGATTAAAGGCAAATGTAATTCTTGGCAGATTAATACCGGCGGGGACAGGTTTCAGGAATGAACGAAAGAAAGAAGAATAACTAAGGAGTAAAAAGAGGGAATTATGCCTACTATAAATCAACTTGTGAAGAAAGGTAGAAAAAAACCGAGAAAAAAAAGGAAAAGTCTGGCTTTAGAGAGGTCTCCTCAAAAAAAAGGTGTTTGTGTAGCTGTGAGAACTCTTACACCCAAGAAGCCTAATTCTGCCTTAAGAAAGGTAGCAAGAGTTAGGCTTTCAAGTGGAAAAACAGTGACCGCTTATATCCCCGGAGAAGGTCATAACTTACAGGAGCATTCAATTGTTCTTGTAAGAGGGGGAAGAGTTAAAGACCTGCCAGGAGTGAAGTATCATATTGTTCGAGGAACTATGGATACGGCAGGAGTGGAAGGCAGGAAGAGAGCTCGTTCCAAGTATGGGCAGAAGAAGGGATAATTTAATAAATGGCAGGAGAGATATAAATGGCAAGAAGAAAGGTAGCTGAAAAAAGGGAAGTAGTTCCAGATCCTGTTTATAATAGTAAAGCCCTGGCTAAGTTAATAAATAAGATAATGAGAGACGGGAAGAAGAGTAAGGCCGAGAAAATCTGTTACGAAGCTTTTGATATAGTACAAAAGAGGACAAAGAAAAATCCCTTGGAGGTGTTTCTTGCTGCCCTGGAAAATGTCAAGCCTACCCTTGAGGTTCGTCCTCGAAGAGTGGGAGGAGCTACTTACCAGGTTCCAGTGGAGGTAAGGCCTGATAGAAGAGAGGCTCTTGCTATACGCTGGATAGTTCAATTTGCCCGAGCAAGAAAGGGAAAGCCAATGAAGGAGAGATTAGCCGAAGAGATTATTTTGGCTTCGCGAGGAGAGGGTCCGGCTGTAAAGAAAAAAGAAGATACTCATAAAATGGCAGAGGCAAATCGTGCCTTTGCACATTATAGATGGTGATGATAATCAATGAGTGGTAGGTGTTTTCCTATAGAAAAAATAAGAAATATTGGTATTGTTGCTCATATTGATGCAGGTAAAACGACAACTACTGAGCGCATTCTCTATTATACAGGGAAAATTCACAAGGTAGGTGAAGTACATGAGGGTACGGCTGTAATGGACTGGATGCCTCAGGAAAAGGAGAGAGGTATAACAATAACCTCAGCAGCTACTACCTGTGATTGGAGAGGGCATCGTATTAATATTATCGACACACCGGGACACGTTGATTTTACAGTGGAGGTAGAGAGGGCCTTAAGAGTACTTGATGGAGTATTAATTATTTTTTGTGGGGTGGAGGGTGTGGAACCTCAATCGGAGACAGTATGGCATCAGGCTAATAAATATCGTATACCTCGTATTACTTTTATTAATAAGATGGACAGGACAGGTTCTGATTTTTTTAGGGTTATTGAGCAGATGAAGGACAAATTTAGATTGATTCCTCTTATCCTCCAGCTACCTGTGGGCGAAGAGGAGAACTTTAGGGGGATGGTTGACCTTGTAAGGATGCGTGCACTTTTATGGAAAGGCGATAGACTGGATGCCAAAATTGTGGAAGAGGAAATTCCACAGGATTTACAAAAAAAAGCAGATGAGCTTCATCGGGATTTAGTGGAAAAAGCAGCTGAGTCAAGTGATGAACTTCTGGGAAGGTTTTTAGAAAGGGGCTTTCTTTCACCAGATGAAATAAAGAGAGGTGTCAGAAAATTAACTCTGGAACACCGTGCTGTTCCTGTTTTTTGTGGTACTGCTTTAAGG
>JAGGZA010000122.1 GCA_021162265.1 Candidatus Aerophobota bacterium
GAAGAATTGAAACACTATCAATAAGTTTCCCCTCCGCATCCAGGAGAAATGATTTTACACTCTCACCCGGCTTTAAATTTGCTATATTAGCAGTAGCTACCTCCTGCAGAAAGGGCTTTGCTCTTTCGCCGGTTATTTTCAGAAGACCTGTATCGCCATTATCTGATTGTTTAAAAGAATTCGGAAGAGTTTGAGAGGATACAGATTCAAAAATTTTTTTTCTTCCCTCCTCCTCTTTTCCTTGAATTAGACCCCTCACTTTCTGTCTTACCTCTTCAATTATATCAAGCTCTATCTTTCCTCTGGGAAGGTCTCCGGTTATCCCTCTATAAGTGAAAGGTCTGATATTAACAATAACCTGATAAATAAGCTCTGCTATTTTTTCCATTTCCTCTTTCTCAAACCCCCTCTGAGTAACCCAGGGAGTTCCAAGTCTTATACCGCTTGCCTCAGCAGCAGTTTCGTCACCAGGAATTGTATTTTTGTTCACCACAAGATCACACAGGTCAAGAATACGGGCAGCTATTTCTCCTTTCAAGGGAAAGCCGGTTCTGGTTTCAATAGCGTTTAAATCAATTAACATAAGGTGGGTATCGGTTCCCCCATAAACAAGTTTCAGGCCTTTCTCTGTAAGAGATGAGGCTAATACTTTTGCATTATCAACGATTTTTCTCTGAAGTTTTTTAAACTCCTTGCTTTGCGCAATTTTAAATGCAACCGCTATAGCTGCCATTTTATTAATGTGAGGTCCCCCCTGTTCCCCGGGAAAAACGGCATCATCTATTAATTTAGCTTTTTTCCTGTCCGTGGTCAAGATAACAGCACCTCTTGGCCCAAACAGAGTTTTATGGGTGGTAAAGGTCACTACATCGGCAAAGCCAACAGGAGTCGGGTATACTCCAGCAACAACCATTCCTGCTACATGGGCAATATCAGCAAATAAAAGTGCTCCTACACTATCGGCAATTTCTCTAAACTTTTTCCAATCAACACTCCAGGGATAAGCACTGTAGCCTGCAATTATTATCTTTGGTTTGTGTTGAAGGGCAAGCTCTTTTATAGCATCGTAGTCAAGCTTTCCACTTACAGGGTCCGGCTCATAGGAAATTACCCGATAATACCTTCCGGAGCGGTTAAATTCACTACCATGGGTAAGATGACCTCCACAGGATAAGGACATCCCCATAATTGTATCACCTGGATTAAGGAAAGCCGCATAAACAGCGTTATTTGCTGCAGCTCCTGATAGAGGTTGAACATTAACAAAAATTTTATCAGCGCTTATCTTATCTGTAGCAAAGCATCTTGCTACCCTTCTCTGGGCTAATGACTCAACAAAGTCAGCAAACTCAACTCCTTTGTAAAACCGCCTATCCGAGTAGCGTCTGTAGTGGGCAAGCTGATAATCAAAATCAAGCAATACCTTCTCATCACTTTCCTCGCTCATCCTCCGTGAAGGATATCCTTCGGCATACAGACTGGTTAAAGGTGTTGCCAGAGCCTCCAGAACAGGCTTGGGACAGATACTTTCTGAAGGTATAAGAATAATCTTTCGTATCTGACGGGATCTCTCAAACTCAATAATACGCTCTATATCGGGGTCTACTCTGGAAAGAGCTGCCTCAAGATAGTATGAATAATTCCTGCCTGATAAAATTTTTTCCTCTTCCATCTTCATTTCTCAACTGCTTTCTTAATTCTTTCCAGACCTTCCAATATATCCTCCTTAGAGGTTGCATAGGATAACCTTATATATTCATCCTTCTCTCCCTCATTCCTCCGACCAAAACAGGTCCTCCCAAGAACTGCCACATTTGCCTCATAAAGAAGATACTCCTGAAGTTCTTTGGAATTCTTAAGGTTAAGATTTCGACAAACCTGGGTCACATTGGGATAGATATAAAAAGCCCCTTTTGGTTTAACGCACCTTATCCCTTTAATCTCACTCAATCCTTTCCAGATAATATCACACCTCTCCTTAAACTCTTTCACCATAGCTAAAGAGGCATCCTGCGGTCCTTCCAGTGCCTCAATTCCTGCGTGCTGAATAAAAGTATTGGTGCAGGAGTTAACATTGGTCTGTATTCTGGTAACATCCCTTGCCAGATCCTCTGGCATTACTCCAAATCCTAATCTCCAACCGGTCATAGCATAAGTCTTTGAGAAACCATCTATTAAGATAGTCCTTTCCTTCATTCCAGGAATAGAGGCTATACTCCTGAATTCTTCATCGTATATAATTTGAGAGTATACCTCATCTGAGACCACCCATATGTCATTTTCTATACATATTTCAGCAATTAGTTCAAGATCTTTCTGAGTTAAAACACCTCCTGTGGGGTTATGAGGAGAGTTAATAATTATCATTCTTGTTTTATCGGTTACCTCTCTCTTCAATTGCTCAGGGTCAAAACTAAACTCTTTCTCTTCTAAAAGAGGTAGAGGAACGGGCTTTGCTCCCACAAAGTTTATAAAGGATTCATAAATAGGAAAACCAGGGTTGGGATATATTACCTCATCTCCCTCATTAACACAGGCAAGAATTCCGTAGGCAATAATTGGCTTTGCTCCAGGGGTTACCACTACCTCATCAGGGTCTACTTCTATGCCCCTTGTCTTAGAAATATACCGGGCAATTGACTCTCTCAGGGGAAGAATACCAGCTGAAGGGGAATAATGAGTATAACCTTCTTTAAGTGCCCTTGCTGCAGCATCCTTAATGTGGGGTGGGGTATCAAAATCAGGCTCCCCAATAGCAAAACTTATAATATCTTTTCCCTTCCTCTTAAGCTCGTTTACCTGAGCTAAAACTTCAAAGGCAGTCTCTGTCCCCAATCTCTCCATCCTTTTTGCCCTCTGCATATTTTACCCCCTCTTTAATTTAATCATCAGGAATATTCAATTTATTCATATTTTTTTCTATTATCAATCTACAATTAATTATCTTCATACATTTTAACATTTCATTTCATTTGATATTGGCAACTTTTTTATCATATAGCTTCTTAGCTCTACGAGCAATATGCTCTGCTGTTAAGCCAAATATCTTCATCAACTCCCAGGGTGCCCCAGA
>JAGGZA010000114.1 GCA_021162265.1 Candidatus Aerophobota bacterium
GGACAGGATACGTAGCTAAAGACTCAACCTCTCCTCCAAGGATTGTGCTTAATCTTTATCCTGTTAAGATGGACCTTCCTTATAAAGAGATTCCAGTTGTAGATAAATTTATCCAGAAAATTTGTCTTTTGAGAGATTCTGCAAATGTGGTAAAAACCACTGTGGATTTAAATACCTCTAAGTATAGTTTTAATGTTTACTCGCAGACTCACCCAAGTGCTGTAGTTGTTGAAGTAGGACCACTTAAAAAAGATGTTGTACAGGCTCTTTTAGGTATGGATAATACTGAAGTTGGACAAACTCAGCGAAGTCCTTTTTCTCTTGGTCCCTGGCATAGAGTACCTGAAAGAAATGGGGAGACCTGGAAAATAGTAATTGACCCGGGGCATGGAGGAAAAGACCCGGGGGCAATTGGTCCTTCTGGAGTGAAGGAGAAGGATATAACTCTTGCGATAGCTTATAGACTCCTGCGATTTTTAAATCAAAATCCCGAGTTCCAGGTTTATCTTACCCGAAAAGGTGATGAATTTGTCTCTCTTGATAGGAGAACAGAGATAGCAAACCAGGTGGGAGGAGATATTTTTATAAGCATCCATGCTAATGCTGCCTGGGATTCCCAGGCAAGAGGAGTGGAAACTTTTTTTAATTCTCACTACCCATATGGAGAAGGAGCGGAAGAAGTAGCGCTTCGTGAAAATGCCGTTCTTGGTTCAGGAGATGTTCCTGCAAGTGTAAAAAACATTATATGGGATTTAATTCAAAACCAGTACAGAAAGGAGAGTGAGAGCTTTTCTCGTATTCTCCAGCAGGAGATAGTTAAAGTTTGCAATGCCAGAAATAGAGGGGTAAAATCTGCTCCCTTCTATGTTTTAAGGGGAGCTAATATGCCATCTGTTTTACTGGAGGTTGGGTTTATTTCCAATCCCTGGGAGGAGAGGAAGTTAAAAAGTTCAGACTATCAAGACCTTATTGCTTCAGGAATTTACAAGGGAATTGTGAAATATACTGATTTTATTGAAAGTGCAAAGGGGGAAAGCAGTATAAGAAGGTATGAGTAAAAAATTTTTTGCTTTTATCGCTCTTGTGGTAGGCGCTTTTATTGCTGGAATAGTATTTTCTCCTTTCTTTCTGGGGACTACTTACCAGCTTAAGAAATGGGTGGGCAATATTTCTTCTCCCACACAGGTTAGCAAGGTAATTACTCTTTATTTTTCCACCCCTGACGAACAGTTTCTTGTACCTGTTAAAAGAAGAATAATTTTTGATAAGGAGCAAAGTGTAAATGACAAAGTTAGAAGAGTAGTTGAAGAACTAATTAAAGGTCCAGAGAAAGAGTTTCTTTCTCCTACTCTTCCTCAGGAAGCGAAAATAAGGGCTGTATATATAAAAGAAGATATTATATATATAGACTTTACTCCATCTTTAGCAAAGAATCACCCTGGAGGAACTTCAGCAGAGCTTATGAGTGTATATTCAATTGTAAACACCCTCCTTGAAAATTTTCCTTCTTATTCTCGTGTTCAAATTTTAATAGAGGGGACACCTCACAAAACTTTAGTAGGTCATATTGATATAAGAGGACCGTTTAAGAAAAACACAGAGATAATCAAAAAATCAATGTAAGAATTTTTTATTCCCATGGCAAAATAGCAACTTTCATAGCTTTACCAGATTCAGCCAGATTAATTCCTTCCTTCAGGTTTTTTAAAGGTAACCTGTGAGTGATAAGTTCTTTTACTTTTATTTTACCCTGAGATAAAAGATTAAGGGCAAGTCTGTTGTGGTAAGGTGCAGAACCATGAGTTCCCACCACATAAAATTCCCCATAATGTACAAGGTTTGAATCAAACCTGATATAAGGTTTATCCTTGGGCAATCCTCCAAAGAAGTTAACTATTCCTCTCGGGCTTACCATCTTAAGTGATTCTTCCTGAGCTTTTGCGCTGGAACAGGCTACTATTACCTTATCTGCTCCACGTCCATCTGTATTTTCCTTTATTTTCTGTACCGCATCCTCCTTTAAGGGATTTATCAGGATATCTGGCGGGAAAAATCTTCTGGCAAATTCACCTCTGGAGGAAGATACCTCTACCAGTATCACCTTACCTGCTCCTCTTACTCTGGCAAGCTGAACATGCATACATCCAAGAGGTCCTGCTCCCACTATAACCACCGTGTCTCCCAGACTTATCCTGGATAGCTCCTGTCCGTTAATGGCACAGGCAAGTGGTTCTGCAAGAGCTGCTTCTTCAAAGGATAAGTTATCAGGAATAATATTTACACATCCACTTCTAATTGCAATTTCTGGAACTACCATAAACTGTGCAAATCCTCCATCAAAATGGTAGCCAATACCTTTAAGATTCAAGCACATGGTTTGCATACCTCTCTGACAATAATAGCACCTGCCACAGGGTACAGCTGGAGCTACAGCTACTCTTTGACCCACCTTATAATCCTTTACCTTTTCTCCTGTTTTCACGACCTCACCTGATACCTCATGACCTGTAATTCGAGGAAAGCGAATATGTTTGTGTCCATAATGGTAAACCCTTACATCTGTCCCGCAGATAGTACATACATTCACCTTGATTAATATCTCATCATCTGAAGGATCAGGCATAGCAACATCCTGAATTCTTAAATCTTCAATGGAGTATAATACGCCGGCTTTCATTATATTTTTTCTCCTCTCAATTCAATAATTTTGTTTTATCAGCTTTGCCAGTTTTCCCTGAGGATCTATATGACATACCTCTTTTAAAACCCAGTCTATTCCCTTATCCTGCAGGTACCTGGCGAGTTTTTCTGACTCTTTATCACCCTCAACTACAAATTTAAGTGCTGCTGCAATTCCTCTGCACAGATTAACAGGTTCAACTCCATATTTCTCGGCAAATTTAGCAGCACCTATCAAGCGTTCGTTTGGGGATAGTTTCCTGATAGGGTCTCTACCTACCCGAGCTATTGTGTCACCAAGAGCCGGATTATCTAACCTTAAAAGGAAACCATCGATAAATTTTTCCTGTTCTTCTCTTTTAAAATGATACTTTCTTATAAGAGCTTCTCCTGTTTCCATCATAGCTCCTCGCACAATTTGCTTAACTTTTTTATCACGGATAGCCTCCCATATGTACCTGTGTCCTTCCTGATAACCCACATAAGCACAAACAGCATGCCCTGTGTTATAAGTGTATAGCTTTTGCTGCTCATA
>JAGGZA010000019.1 GCA_021162265.1 Candidatus Aerophobota bacterium
CTGTATTCTATCTTTCCCTTTTTAAGCTCCTCCACAACTTTCCCGGGACTATCAGTAACAGTACCCACCTTAGGTGATGGCATCAGTCCTTTAGGACCAAGTATTCTACCCAATTTTGCCACTGACCTCATCAGTTGAGGAGTAGCAACTACAGCATCAAAATCAAGCCATCCTTTCTCTATCCTTTCAACAAGGTCTTCTCCTCCTACGAAGTCTGCACCAGCTTTTTTTGCTTCTTCTGCCTGATCGCCGGCTGCAAAAACAAGAACCTTTACCTTCCTTCCTAAACCCCGAGGCAAGGTTACTGTACCTCTTACCCTCTCTCCTTTTTCCTTTGGTCTTATATTCAAAGCAACTGCTACCTCAACTGTCTCTTCAAAATTACGCTTGCCAGAAATTTGTTTTACAGCCCTTATAGCTTCTTCAATACTATACTCTTTTTTCTCTAACTTTTTTTCCATCTCCAGGTATTTTTTTCCTCTTTTAGGCACGGCTTATTCCTCCACAATCTCTAATCCCATATTTCTTGCTGTTCCCTCTATCATCCTCATAGCGCTTTCAAGATCATAGGCGTTTAAATCTTTTAGCTTTATCCTCGCTATTTCCTCAATATCACTTTTTTTCACCTTACCCACTTTCTTTTTATTTGGTTCTCCTGAACCTTTCTCTATCCTGGCTGCCTTTTTCAACAAAGAGGAAGCAGGAGGAGTCTTCAGCTCAAAGGTAAAAGAGCGATCTCTGTAAACTGTAATTACCACCGGGACAATTATGTCGCCCTGATTCTTGGTACGCTCATTAAAGGCTTTGCAAAAATCCATAATGTTTACCCCGTGCTGACCCAACGCTGGCCCTACCGGAGGAGCCGGGTTGGCTTTTCCTGCCGGTATTTGAAGTTTTATCTGAGCTGCAACAGGTTTTTTAGCCATTATAACTTCTCCACATTAACATACTCTAACTCTACAGGAGTTTCTCTCCCAAAAATAGAAACAAGTACTTTTAGCCTTTGTTGCTGGGGATTAACCTCAATTATCTCCCCCTGAAAATTGGTAAAAGGACCACTGCTAATACGGACACTTTCTCCTACTTCAAAAACTATACCTGGTTTAGGTTTCTTCTCCAGAAGTCCCATTCTGTACTCTATATTACGAACCTCTTTCTCATCCAGGGGAACTGGTTTATTCCTGGGTCCAACAAATCCGGTAACTCCAGGGGTATTGGCAATAATGTACTTTGTCTCTTCATCTAAATCTGCTTCTACAAGAATGTATCCGGGGAAAAATTTTCTCTTGTATATTCTTTTTTTTCCGTTTCTTACCTCTGCTATCTTTTCCTTAGGAATCATTATACGCGAAATCTTGTCCTTGACACCAAAGGTTTCTATTCTCTGCTCCAGGTTAGCCTTTACCTTGTCCTCTTGACCTGCATAGGTATGAACTGCATACCACTTTTTAGCCATTTTACTTTAACTATCTCACAAAAAATCTTAGAATTTGAAGAAAAATTACGTCTATTCCCCCAATGATTACAGCAAACACAACTATAGCTACAATTACAATTACTGTAGACTTTACAATTTCTGTCCTTGAAGGCCAACTTATTTTTTTAGCCTCAGCCCTTACTGAATGAAGAAACTCCATTAATTTATTGTTCATTTAATTTCCCTTTACTATCTCTCCAAATCATTAATTAAACATCAAGACACAACACCCATATAAAATTTGTCAGGGATAAACAACCCACTGGCAGGCCCGGCAGGACTCGAACCCGCAACCCCCGGATTTGGAATCCGGTGCTCTAACCAAGTTGAGCTACGGACCTACTTTTCCTTATGGAGAGTATGCTTATGGCAAAATTTACAGTACTTTTTAAGAGATAAAGAAGAGGTCTTCTTGTTGCGCGTAGTAGTATAATTCCTTGATTTGCAATTTGTACAGACAAGAGTGACTATTTCTGCCATTTATCACCTACTCTATTATCTTAGTTACAACGCCAGCTCCTACAGTATGGCCTCCCTCCCGTATAGCAAATCTTAATCCCTGTTCCATGGCTATAGGAGTAATAAGTTTTATAGTCAACCTCACATTGTCGCCAGGCATTACCATTTCCACTCCTTCAGGAAGAGAAACATCTCCTGTAACATCGGTAGTTCTAAAATAGAACTGTGGTCTGTATCCCTCAAAAAAGGGAGTATGACGTCCTCCTTCCTCTTTAGTTAAAACATAAACCTCTCCTTCAAATTTAGTGTGAGGAGTGATTGAACCAGGAGCCGCTAATACCTGTCCTCTACTAACTTCGTTCTTTTCTATACCTCGTAATAAAACACCAATATTATCGCCTGCCTGAGCTACATCAAGAGTCTTCCTAAACATCTCAAGTCCAGTAGCTACAGTCTTCTTTATCTCTCGTGACATCCCCACTATTTCAACCTGATCTCCTATTTTAATCTTTCCCCTCTCCACTCTTCCGGTAACCACTGTCCCTCTGCCAGTAATGGAGAAAACATCCTCTATCGCAAGCAAAAATGGCTTATCCACATCTCTAACAGGCTCGGGTATATAATCATCTATTGCTTTTAAAAGCTGTAGTATCGGCCCACAATTTGGACAATCTTCCTTCCCGCATCCACATTCAAGACATTTTAATGCTGATCCTGTGATGACTGGAACCTCATCCCCTGGAAACTCGTATTTAGAAAGGAGTTCCCTTAGCTCAAGCTCCACCAGTTCCAGAAGCTCCTTATCTTCAACCTGATCGGCTTTGTTTAGAAAGACAACAATTGCTGGAACATTAACCTGTCTTGCCAAGAGGATATGTTCTCTTGTTTGAGGCATAGCTCCATCAGCTGCAGAGACAACCAGAATAGCTCCGTCCATCTGAGCAGCTCCTGTAATCATATTCTTTATGTAGTCAGCATGACCTGGACAGTCAATATGAGCATAATGTCTCTTTTCTGTTTCATATTCAATATGAGCAATAGATATTGTTAGACCTCTTTCCTTTTCTTCAGGAGCTTTATCAATCTCATCCACATTCATATATTCAGCAAAACCTTTCTTAGATAAAACCAGGGTCATAGCAGAGGTCAAGGTACTTTTTCCATGGTCAACATGCCCTATTGTCCCGATATTCACATGAGGCTTTGTTCTGACAAACTTCTCTCTGGCCATCTTTTAATCCTCCTTACTTTCCTCTAAAAAATAATATTTGTAGTTAAGTTACCCCTTTAAAAAGCCCACGACCGGATTCGAACCGGTGACCTCATCCTTACCAAGGATGCGCTCTTCCCCCTGAGCCACGTGGGCAAAAC
>JAGGZA010000079.1 GCA_021162265.1 Candidatus Aerophobota bacterium
AATTTATAGAGAGTGTAGAAAAATTAAATAACTACTTTATAAAATTAAAACGTAATTCTCTATTGGTGATAATTAACAATGTATGACTGTTAATATGAGATAATGTCTTG
Organism: Candidatus Aerophobota bacterium; assembly: GCA_021162265.1. Lineage (GTDB taxonomy): Bacteria > Aerophobota > Aerophobia > Aerophobales > B3-G15 > CBFDTW01. Next base: position 111 of record JAGGZA010000079.1, read on the forward strand.
ATAGATGGTTTGTATGGACGAATAGATAAATCTGATAAATTTCTCTACTTCTGCAGTCAGATTTATTTATTATCTTTTTTAATGCTTGAAAAATATTACCTCAGTTAAAGTTATCTATTAAATTTTTTGAAAATTGAAAAAAATTTGCCCTTCTTTTAACTTCCGATAATAAATATTATGTTAACCAAAATAAATTTTATAAAAAATCCTGGAAATCTAATTATCTTTATAACAGGCAATTTTATGATGTTTATTAATAGGATAGTTTAAAATTGATTTTACATAAACAAAACTTAAAATTAATGTTTAGATTTTGCCAAAAAGGGAATAAATCTGATGTTTAATCTTCAGGAAAAATTTAGCGAGATGCTTAAATTTTAAAAATTGTATTTTAAGTTTAAATTGTTTCCTTGCTTAAATTTTAAAATCCTGCCAGGTTTCGAAGTTTATCTTCTAAACTTTGAGGATTCCCCTTTACCTTTATTCTTTTTAACCGGGAGGTTTCTCCTTTTTCAATCTCTATTTGTGAAGTTTTTACTCCCAACCAGTATGAGATGAGTTTTATGCATTCTTTGTTGGCTTTTCCTCTGGTGGGTGGTGCACTTACTTTAATTTTAAGGTATTCTCCCTCAATTCCGACAACTTCGTTTTTCGATGCTTTTGGCTGGACTTTCACCAGAAATTTTATTCCATCCCCTACCCTGTCCACCTTCATTCCCCAACCACCTGAACCACAAGCTTTCTTGTGTGAGGTTTATTGTCAAGTTCAAGAAAAATTATCTGTTGCCATGTTCCCAGGGTTAGTTGAGAATTGACAAAGGGAACAGAAATAGAAGGTCCGATAAGTGATGCTCTAAGGTGTGAATGTCCATTTCCATCATGCCATCTTTCCTCGTGATGGTAATTTCTACCTGGAGGAATATACTTATCAAGCAGTTCTTTCAAATCTTTAACAAGCCCTGGTTCATATTCTATTGTGGTTAGTGCACCTGTTGCGCCCGGAACAAAGACTGTAACAGTTCCATCTTTTAACCCGGATTTTCTGATTTCTTCTTTAACTTTCTCGGTGATGTTGAATACTTCAAACCCTCCCTTATCCTTTATAATAATTTCTCCTGTATAAACATTCATTTTAATCATTCCTCACATTATTTTATTGACTGGAAAACAAGTTCTTCCAGGGTCAATCCTTTTAAAAATCACGATAAAATACCCCTCTCACCCTTTTAAATTATCAAGGTAAAGGAAAACCATTACCCGGGTATAAAAAAGCCGTCTCAGGGTATTATAAATGGCTTTTTTATTGTTGCCCTTTACCTGGTTTTATAGGAGAGGCTGGTAACAACTGGAAAAGAACATTCCTTGCCGTTACTAAAACCAATAGTAAGCCTGTAGGAGGTATATCCTGCAGCAATGGAGCCATTGTCCTGGAGGTATAGGTCAAAGACTTTTTCTCCTTCAGGAAGTATAACCTGAAAACTTCCATCAGAATGATTAAGTATTATTCCATCATAAGCGACAACAATAAGCCACATTCCATTATCAGGTTTTGTATCCCACGCTGAAAACCGGCCCTTTGTGCTATGTATCTCAAGCCACTTTATACTTCTGCCGGGTGCATTAAGTGTTAATCGGAAGTGAGTATCCGGGCGCCCATCACCTTTAAGCTTCTCATCCCGACCGGCAAAATCAAACTTACTTTGCTTTTCAACAAGTGTTACACTACCCTGAACAGAGGCTATTATAGAAGATACTTCAGTTTTCTCAGAGCGTGAGGTTTCAATTTCTAAAAAGGGCCATTTTGTCTTATCTTTATACTCTCTTGATCGGAAGTTATAGATAGATTCAGCAAGTCCTGGATGTGGATTCTCAACCATTTTAATCATCAATCCATAGTTAGGATTGCCGGAAAGCCACATTTTCACCAGGGGAGTGATATCTACAGATACCCACCTGTTTACTTTCTCTGGAGGTCTGAATACTGCTACTGGACGGGGATCAAAGGAAGGCTGATTGTTCCAGGTTATCTCACCTTCTTCTGCCCTCTTTTCCACCTGTCCGGAATGATAGGTGCCGGTCCCCTCGCTCCAGGGTTCAACAACTCTATATACTCCAAGAGCTACTGAATTAGAACCACCAATATTGTAAAGATATAATTTTAGTGTTGCTTTTTTACAGGAAACCTTCGGCAGATCAAATTTAAGATATGCTCTTTTCTCTCCTCCTGGTATCTGCCATCCTGCACCAATTATCTCCCACCTGCCCCAGTTAGCATTGTTCCAGTTACGATAAGAGTAGGCAAAGACATGGGAGTCGGCTGAGGGGTAAAGTTTAATAATGTTTTTTGGTGTAGTGCCAGCGGGTGCTTTTCCTGCTGGAAAAACTCCAGGAACCCGGGAAGTATAAAGTTTAAAATCTGTAAATATTGCCTCGAGAGAATTACCTCCCCAGCTTTTTCCAATAAAACCAATGCGAGTAAACTTATCCCTGGTAAATATCTGTCCCAGCATCCTCCAGTCTTTTGAATCAGGTGGTCTGTAATAAAACCTGTAACTATATTTTTCCTTTTCTATTTTTAAGTAAACAGTGTCTGATTTATAAGCCTCGTCAAAGTTTCCCTTGTTTTCTTTTATGCCTTTTAAAGTAGAGGACCATCCCGTACAGGTTTTTGAATAAGAACCCTCTATTCTAATTCTCTCGGTGTCATACAGACCAATATACAGAGCGTAAACAGGAGGTTTCTCTTTTCCATTCCATATGACAAGTCCTGCATGTGTTGCTGCCTCTCTTTTTATAAGGTGGAGTTTGACTTCTGCACTCCAGTTGTCACCTTCAGGAACATCAGTGGTTAAAAGTCCTGCTCCACCGCGATTACAGTACCATATATCCTGATATGGATTTATTTTCAAATAAAATCTTCCTTTCTGAATTGAATAATGGTCGTTGCCCTCAGGATCGCTCCATCTCCATTTTTCTTCGTCATCCTGTGAAACTCTGGTGGATTCTTCTGTTGTTTTACCTGAGGTTAGAATATCCTGATAAAACGACTCAATAATTTCCTTTTGATCAATTGGTTGAACGAGCCCTATTTTCCCCTCTTTTTCTATTAGAGTTTCCTGTCCTTCAAAAAGCTCTTTTTTATCTGTTGGAGTTTCAACATCTACTTTGCCTTCAACAATCTGAATTTTTACCTCTCCATTAGTTTTAACCTTAACCACACCCGAGGTTCCTTTTGGCTGAATGGTAGCAATGGGCGTATGAATAACGATGGGACCGTAAAAAGCCACCTCTCCCTGCATGACTTTTACTTCCTTAAAGGATAAAAATTGAAAAGATGTTCCTTTTTTAACAAAAAGATAGGTTGTTTTGCTTCCCTTCGGGTCATTGATGTAGATAAGACCCGCACCTCCCTTAATCTGGATGGCCTCTCCTGGTGTCAAACTCACAATTCCATTGACACCTTCCTGGAGTTGATAGGAGTTTTTGTTGATTTTGATTGTAAGATTACCCTGAGCATAAACTGTAATTCCGGTATCACACTCTGTAATTCTGAATTTTTTAGCTAAAGCATTTAAATTCCCCTCCTCTATCCCTTTGTTCTTCTTCTTCATCTTTACCCATTCTCCAATATTTCGAGCTGGTATCCACCTTAATACCCAGGATTCTTCCTTAAAGGAGTCCATTATTCTAAGGTAATCTCCAAAAACTCTGGCAGGAGATGTTTTTACAAAATTACCGTAGAGTTCTCTCAGGAATGTTGTCTGAACGCCTTCTACTTTGCATCCACCGTAAGCTAAAGCTGCTATAGCCTTTTTGGAAGTATCAAAATCTTCAAGATAGCCCGGGTCATAGTAAATGG
>JAGGZA010000052.1 GCA_021162265.1 Candidatus Aerophobota bacterium
GGACTTTGTATGGATAAAAAGGGTTCTCCTCAGGATGTCAGCAGAAGAGTGGAGCTTGGTGCTCCAATACACATAACCAGGAAAATACGATTAATTAACCTCATCTCTTTGGCTTTTGAAGATATATTGCTTAATCCGACAATAATATGAGGAGGTGGGCTGGAAAGAAGGGTAAATTGACGAACAGCCTCTATAAGATTAGATGCCTGTTCCTGGAGAAACTTCAACGGCATAGTTACAGGATCAAGAAAAATTTTGTCCTCGGAAAGACCTTTCTCTATAGCCTCACCAAATATTGTAGCACCAAGCTCCACTCTTCTGCTGACATCCTGAGGAGAACCCTTTTTATCCATACAAAGTCCAATTAAAGAAGCATTATACTCTACCGCAAGGGGAATAATATAATCTAATTTCTCCTTATCAGCAGTAGTAGAATTAATTAAGGGAGGATGTTTGCAAACCTTTAGAGCTTTTTCTATAAAAGCAGGTTTGTTACTATCAATTGAAATTGGAGTATCTACAGCCTCCTGAACAGTCTCAATCATCCAGATAAAATCATCAACTTTGTTAGAAATAGCTCCTATATTTACATCTATATAATCTGCTCCAGCTTCAGATTGAACTTTTGCCCAGCGTTGGATCACTGACTTATCTTTTTCTTTTACTGCTCTTTGAATATCCTTAAAACCACCATTTATCCTCTCTCCTACAAAAATCATCTTCTGTCCCTCCTTAATTTCCTGATATCTCTAAATTCTCTTGGCTTTACTTCTTCTTTGTCAAATTTTCAATGTATCTTTTTAATTCTCTTACTGCCTTTGGATGACGCATAATAAAAATATCGGTTCCTGCCTGAAGGTAAACCAAACCGGTTATCGTTTCCCATAGAGGACCTCTCTGAATATGATCTCCCCATCCTGGGACTTCCTCCTCTGGTGCTACAGCTTCTTTTACCTTCCACACCTCCTTCCCAATATCTGCCAGGAGAGGCATAGCCCACATTTTATCTCCACCAAGACCAGCTATTCTTCCCCTTTCCATAATTGAGTAAACATATTCCATACCATATCCCAAAGCACCAGTAGAAGGATAAATTACAATATCCTCAGGAGCCAGACCTATATCAGTAGCTAAAATATTAACCTGCTTAGCTATATTTATATCTACAGGAGACTCAGCAATAAGTTTATGTTTATCAGCCTTACATAAGGCTACCAAGGTTTTATAATTATCCTCAGTAATGGTTCCTAAAAGACACCTTTCTCCTGCTGCAGCCTGAGAACAAGCAGGAAAAATCTCATTATCCTTATCTTTATTTCCACAACCCCATATAATAAGAGGAACACCAACTGATTCCAGAACTCTTTTAATTGCTTTAACAGCATCATCGGCGCTTTTATTCTCCCCGTCAGGGTCACATCCCTGAAGTCTAAGGCAGATGAGGTCTGCTCCAAATTCATCTACACATTTTTTTGCCCATTTCCCGGGATCATCCCACACATCTGAGAAATTCTCTGCCAGAGCCTCTGGCCAATCCTTGGGCGCAAAATCCCAGACCTCCATAGCAATAACAGGTGGGTAAGGTATTTCTCCTTCAAAATAAAGATAGGGAAGAGCAGTCTCGCCACCCACAGTAATGGTATGTGACCTTGTTCCTCCTTCTTCTTTAGTAGCTCCAATAGTTACAGTATTTATTGGATTGATATATTTTTGTTTAACATCTGGAATCTCCATAATCTCCTCCTTTCTTAAGGTTAACTAATCTATTACTTTTGTTTCTCTAAGAAGTCTTTCTACAGCAGTAAATGCTACCGAATCAGATGGAAACTGAGTTAAAGGTTTTTCCTCTAAAACAAAAGAAAAAATGTTCCTGTCTTTTGGAATAACTCCCCCCAATTTAACTCCAATTTTCTCCACTTTTTCCCTGATTTGAGACACAAGGGAATCCTCAACATTATTTAATACAAGATACCTTTTTTTTATGCTTAGTTTTAATTCATCCACCAGATCACTTATCCTTTTTGCTGATCTCAAAGCAACGAGGTTAGAATCACTAACTATAAATAAAACATCTACATTTTGAGTTGTTCTCCTTGAAAGATGTTCCATGCCTGCTTCACTATCTATAACCACATAACGATAATTCGGAGTAAGTTTATCTATAAATTTTCGCAAAACATCATTGGCAAAACAATAACATCCAGGTCCTTCGGGACGCCCCATTACCATTAAATCAAAATCCTCACTCTCGGCAAGACAATTCTCAAAACCGTATTCAAGATATGCTGCCCTTGACATTCCCGGTGGAAAATCAATCTTTCCCATCTCCTTCAAAGCCTCTTCTCGTAAACTTCCTATTGCTTGAGGAGCTTCTATTCCCAGAAGAATATTTAAATTAACATTTGGATCAGCATCTACAGCAAGCACAGGTTTGTAGCCTTTTTTCAAAAGGGTTACAATAATAAGAGCAGAAAGAGTTGTTTTTCCAACTCCTCCCTTTCCAGCCACAGCTACAGTAAAAGCCATTTAAATAGCCTCTCTTAACACTTTTGCAATAGATGGAAACATTGAGGTATCTGTATGAGGTAAAAACTTCGCCGACATAAACTCGTCCATATAACCTGGGTAAGTTATAAGGTCATAATAGGTTATACTCTTGCTAATGTGATAGGCGGTGTCAAGAGCATCTTTAGACAGAAGAGCCATTTTAGCTCCCAGAATTGAGGTATTACCTACAAACTGTATTCTTTCTCTATCAATATCAGGTATAAGCCCCAGGGTAACAGCATTTTCTTTATCCAGATAATTACCAAACCCTCCCGCCAGGTAAACTCTCTTAATATCTGAAAAATTTAAGTCCAAAATTTTTACAAGAACGTTTATTCCTGCAAAGATAGCTGCTTTAGCTCTGAGAACGTTTTCTATATCAGCTTGAGTTATAACTATATCCTCTCCAGTAGCAGTTTGATGAGACGGAACTAAAACAAACTCCATTTCTCCCCTTTTGCTCCTCACCCTCGTATCCACATTAGGATTCAAGCGGCCGGATTTATCAATGAATCCACTTTTTAAAAGCTCGGCCATAGCATCTATTAATCCAGAGCCACATATACCTCGTGGTTTGCCTCCCCCAATGGTTGTATAGTAAACCTTACCTTCCTCAGAAATTTTAATTTTTTCTATTGCTCCTTCTGCTGCTCTCATTCCGCTCTTCACTCCACTACCCTCAAAAGCAGGACCAGCTGATGCAGAGCAACAAACCATCCAGTCCTTGTTCCCGATTACAATTTCTCCATTTGTCCCTATATCTATAAGCATGGTAAGTTCTTCTGCCTGATATAGGCCGGTTGCAAGTATTCCCGCTGTGATATCAGCTCCTACCCAGCTTGCTATACTGGGAAGAGAGTACAAAAGACCTCTCGGGTTAATTCTTATCCCTACCTCCGCTGCTCTCACTGGAGGAGGGCAGGTACAGACAGGAATGTAAGGCTCTCTCCTGATTTGAGAAGGATCCAGCTCAAGTAAAAAATGTATCATGGCAGTATTTCCTGCACATACAACAGCCATAACATCGTTAAGCCTGAGATTATTTCTGGAAATTAAGGTAGTTATGAGATTATTTATATCATCAACAATTGCTTCTCTTAACTTATCTCCTCCCTTAAGTTCAGCGTAGATTATTCTTCGCGTGACCTCTTCTCCATAGATCATTTGTGAGTTATAAGTGGCTTCAGCATCCATAGTTTCAAATGTGTTTAAATTTACAAGGTGAGCTACTACTGTTGATGTACCAACATCTACAGCTACAGCAAAATTTCTATCACTGGTATTTCCTTCCTCTACCTGAATGACTTCAACTGTTCCCCCTCTTATCCCTAAAGTAGCGGTTACTTTCCAATCACATTCTCTCATTGTAAAGGGAAGAGACCTTATTATCTTAAGTCCTGTTTGCATAATAGGAATTTCTCTCTTGCGTCTTATCTCCCTGTAAAGACGCAAATGATCAGATACATTGTCCTGTAAAGTGGGGGGAGGGAGTTCAAGGTAAAGCTTTTGAATAAGTGGATAGTACTTGAAAAAAACCTGACCTTTTAAAGGAGCATAAAGAGCTCTGAATCTTTGTGCATCTTTATCTATCAAAATCTTACCTTCAGCTCTTGAC
>JAGGZA010000021.1 GCA_021162265.1 Candidatus Aerophobota bacterium
AGGCGATGTAAAAGGTCCAGGAACAACAGGGGCAAACTTTCTCAAGATAGGCGTAGGGGCAAGAGCCTGTGCAATGGGAGGTGCTTTCACTGCCTTAGCTGATGACGCAACAGCCCTATACTGGAATCCGGCAGGGCTTGCCCAGATAAAAAGAGCAGAGCTTTATGCAACTTACAACTCCTGGTTCCAGGGAATAAATCAGGGATATGTAGGTCTTACCTTTCCCTTTATAGGAGGGAAATTAGCTCTGGGAGCAAATTATGTTGATATGGGGAAACTTGAGGGCAGAGACAACGAAGGTGGTTTAACAGGTGAATTTGGAGCAACCGATATTCAGGCAAATCTTGGCTATGCAGTGGGTAATAAATTTATGATTGGATTTTCTGCAGGAGTGGCACAGGAAACTCTGGAGAGTAATACCCAAACAGCTTTCCTTGGAACAGCAGGAATTTTGCTAAAACCTGACCCACATCTTTCTATAGGAGTATCCTACCAGAATCTGGGAGAAAACTCCGGACAGACATCCCTGCCTCAAACTTTAAGAGGAGGAGTTGCACTAAAAATTGGAAGTATCATCCTATCTTTTGATGCGGTAATGCCAAACGACAACGATTCTTACTTTTGTGGAGGAGTGGAATTCCCCTTAGGAAACTTTATTGCCCTGAGAGGAGGATATACAACTCGAAACGATGCAGGACAGGGCTATAGCGCAGGGGTAGGTATCAATATCTCCGGATTAAGTGTTGACTATGCCTATGTTCCCTATAGCGACTTAGGAGACACTCATAGAATATCCTTAACCATGAGGTGGTAACCGAAAGGAAAAAATTTAAAAAGAAATACTTTACATAAAGTTTACTCCCCGCCAAAAAAAGGTAAAATAATAGAAAATGAATTTAAAAAATTTCAGGTGGCGGGGAGGCAGGATATTTGTTTTAATTATAGCTGTTATAATTAATATTTTTTTCTTTTCACATATACTTTGTGCACAAAATCCTCCAGCAGAGGCTACTCGTAGTATCTTCCCTCATCAGATAGAAAGAGGGGAAAGTTTTGAGGTAACTGTCAACATAAAAGCTTATGAGCCCATTGCTGGACTTGCGCTTGATGAGGATCTGGAAGGATTTGAAGAGGATTGGTCACCATGGCAGATTACCTCCATAAAAACCGATGGTGCAGGATTCAACCCTGGTGAAGTAGCCTGGATATGGCTTACTCTTTCAGAAGGAGAAACAAAACAGGTTATTTATCAGGTAACAACTTCTTTCTCCACCCCTCCTGGAACCTACACCATATCGGGAACATGCTGCAGCAAGTCACCATCCTTCGAGCAAAAGGTAAGTGGAGACTATCAGATAACTATCCAGGACACCCAACCACCTCCACCTGTTAGTGGATTCAGCATTATGCAGGGAGATGAAAATGGAGAAATTGATTTAAGGTGGGATGAAAATACCTGTCCTGATTTTCTTGGTACTCTTATTCTCAGAAATTCAGAAGCACCACCAACAGTAGCTCCTTCAAATGGTGTAAAATACACAAGTGGTGATACTATCGGGGGATGCAAGGTAGTTTATGCGGGAGAAAAGACATCTTTTACCGACAGCGGGTTAACTGACAATACAGTTTACTACTACAGAGCATTTTCTTTTGATGATGTATATAATTACTCAGAGGGGGTACCAAGCAATCCGGAAGGTCTTACTCCCCGGGATACAATTCCACCTGATAATATTACCGGACTTCAGGCTGTTGCTGGAGATGGGAAAATTGACCTTAGCTGGATTAATCCTCAGGAGGACTGGAGGGGAACAAGAATAATGAGAAAAGAAGACACCTTTCCCCTCAATCCCAACGATGGAACCCTGGTATACACCGGAGTTGCAAACTCTTATACCGACAGCCCCTTAACCAACAATACCACTTACTACTATACTGCCTTTGCCTACGATGAGGTCCCCAATTACTCCCAGGCAGTATCAACTGCTCAGGCTTTCGCTACCCCTGAGGACAAAACTCCTCCCTCTATAATTCACGAACCTCTTAAATCTGCAACAAAGGATGAAAACCTGATAATAACTGCAAATATAACCGATACATCGCCCTTATCTTTTACGAAAGTCTGCTATCGTGAAGGAGGGAATCCTGACTACAACAGCATACCTATGGAGCAAGGCTCATCCTACAGGGCAACCATTCCCTCCACTTATGTAACGGAAAGGGGGCTTGAGTACTACATTGAGGCAGAGGACACAAATGGTAATATTGCAACTCTGCCTGAAACTGAGGCAAGTGTATCTCCCTATACTGTAAGGGTAAACTTCTCATCTTTACCCTTTCCCTTTACAACAAAAGAAGGTAAATGGCAGATGATATCAGTTCCTGCTGACCTGGATAATCCTTTCTTGGATTCTGTCCTTATTGATGATCTTGGTACACAGGATAATACAAAGTGGAAACTTTACCGCTGGAATACTGCTAATGGCTCCTATGATGAGTATCCAAACATCCCTGATAACTTCACCCCAGGTAAAGCCTTCTGGCTGATAACCAAAGATTCCAAAAATATCGATGTAGGACAGGGGAAAAGTGTAGATACATCAAGTGATTATGTTATAGATCTTGATCCAGGCTGGAACCAGATAGCCAGCTCCTTTGCCTTTAACATTGATTGGAATAATGTTAAGGTGAGAAGAAATGGAGAGACTGTCTCAATCAAGCAGGCGCAGGCAAATGGTTGGATAAGGGATACTATCTGGTACTGGGATGGGGATAAATATACATTCCATCAAGCTCCAGATGGAGTTTTAAAACCCTGGGAAGGCTACTGGGTAAAAGCCTTAGAGCTCTGTGAGCTTTTAATTCCACCACTGGAGGAAGGAGAGAATAAAGCTTTAGCTTTTTCTAAGAATATCCAAAAATATCTTCAGATTATAGCAAAGGTAGGAGAATTAAAGGATAGCTACAACTTTATTGGTTTATCCTGTAATGCCAAGGATAGTTATGATAGAAAAGATATAGAGGAGGCACCGCCTATCTCTCCTTACATCAGCCTTTCATTTCCTCATTCTGATTGGGGAAAGGACAGTGGTTCTTACACTCAGGATATAAGAGAAGCCCGGATTAAGAACAAATCTTATCCAGAGAAAATAACCTGGGATATGCAAGTTAAAACTGATAGGCTTAATAAAGTAGTTACCTTAGAGTGGAAAAACACAGATGCTATACCAAAAGAGTACAATCTTTACCTCACCGATGAGGATGAAAATGTCCTATCTTGTATGAGAGAGAAAAATAATTATTCCTTCA
>JAGGZA010000098.1 GCA_021162265.1 Candidatus Aerophobota bacterium
ATTGCAAAATACGCCTCTTATGCTTTTGGAGTTCCAATTCCCATAAATCAGCCAGGAGTGGGAGAAAACGCCTTCGCTCATGAGTCAGGAATTCATGCTGATGGAGCTTTAAAGGACAGGAGAAATTACGAACTTTACGATTACGAGGAACTGGGCAGAGGAGAACCAGAGATAATAGAAACCGGAAGAAAAATAACAACTGGCGAATATGGAGGGATTAAAGGATTTAGAAATGTCTATGAAAAGCTGGAGATAGAGTTTAAAGATGAGAAAGAAGCTTACAAAATTCTGGAACTTGTGCGCTACGCAAATGTACACACTCAAAAACCCCTTACTAATGATGAGTTACGCTTTATTGCCAGGTATCCGGAGCAGGCTAAATTAATTTTCACCGTTATTCCTCCTGTATAAAATTTATCTTCTTCTCAGGTTAACCTTGTTTCTCCTTCAGGGAAATAATGAACTGCCTGGAAAGTCTGGTAATATCACCTGCTCCTATAGTCACTATCAAATCATTATCCTGCAGATGGTCTCTTATAAACTCAATTATCTTCTTTCTGGAAGAAAAATAGTAAGTTGGAAGCTTCCTTTCCTTTCTCAGAATTTCAAAAAATGCCCTTCCATTTACTCCTGGAATTGGAAGCTCGCCTGCTGAATATATCGGAGTAAGAACAAGCACATCAGCTTCATTGAAAGCGCTGAGAAAATCAGGAAGTAAAAATTTAGTTCTTGTGTAGCGGTGAGGCTGGAATATGGCAATAATTCTCTTATTAAGCCTTTTAAGCTCTCTCAAAATAGCTTTAATTTCAGTAGGATGATGAGCATAATCATCAAAAACCGGTACTTTCCCTATCTGTCCTATCTTATCCAGTCTTCTCTTTACACCCTGAAAGAAAAAAAAGGTTTTTCTAATCTCCTCCCACTTAATTCCCAGTACAATTCCCACCCCCACCATAGCAAGACAATTAGAAACATTATACAGACCTGGCAGAGGCACCTTTACCTTACCCAATAATCTCTTTTTATACCCGACCTTAAAACTGGAAGAAAGCGCTCCCAGACTGATATCCTTAGCCCAGATATCAGCCTTAGAAGTTAAGCCGTAAGTTAAAAATTTCTTAACTTTTTTTCTTTTCTTGAAAGCATAAGAAAGGGCAGGGTCATCAAAATTAACTATCCCCACTCCTTCCCTCTTAATCTTATCCCCAAATTTAACAAAAGCCTGCAAAATATTCTCTGGAGAATGATAAAAGTCAAGATGGTCATTTTCCACATTAGTAATAACAGCAATACTTGGACGAAGAAGCAAAAAAGAGGCATCGGATTCGTCCGATTCTACTATCACCAGCTTACTTTTACCAAGCCTTGTATTTGAATTTATCCTTCTCAATATCCCTCCAATAAAGATTGTAGGATCCTTTTTTGCATTTAAAAGTAACTCTGCAACAAGAGCAGTAGTTGTTGTCTTTCCATGAGTACCAGCAATAACAATACTCTCTTTCAAATTAGTAATTCTGGCAATAAGTTCTCCTCTTGAAATGAGAGGAATCTCTCTTTTTGCCGCTTCTTTTATCTCGGGATTGCAACTTCTAATAGCTGAGGAAAAAACCACTAAATCCTTGCCTTCAATTTGTTTTCCTCTGTGTCCTATATAAATGCAAGCTCCCTTTTGTCTTAATTTTTGGGTAATCTCTGTTTCCCTTATATCCGAACCAGATACTTTATGTCCTAATTCAAGCATAATCTCTGCCAGTCCACTCATACCTATCCCGCCAATACCAACAAAGTGGATGTACATTAACCTCTCCCCATTAATTTAAGGATTAAACCTGTAAGAGTTTGTGTGGCTTCTGGTTTTCCCAGCCTCTTAGAAATATCTCTCATTCTCCTTCTAAGTTCTTCATCTCTAATTATCTTATTAATCTCTTCTTTAAGAAGAAAAGGGGTGAGTTTTTCCTGAACGATTACCTTAGCTGCTCCCTCTTTTTCCAGGAAAAGAGCATTGCTTAGCTGATGTTGATTGGTAGCAAAAGGGTAAGGTACCAGTATACAGGGAATCCCACGAGCTGTTATCTCTGAAATTGTAGTTGCCCCGCTACGTGAAATAACAAGATCACTTGCTGCAAAAGCATAATGAATATTGGTAAGATAAGCAAATACCCTTCCCTTTAATTTAATACCCTGCATCTTCCTCCTTACAAATGAATAGTCCTTATCCCCTGTAATAAGTATGAACTGAATATCTTCCTTGATGTCATCTTCCTGAAAAAGACGAAGAGTCTCAACGACAACTCTGTTCAGATATCGAGACCCCTGACTGCCTCCAAAGAAAAAAAGGGTAAACCTTCCCTCTTCAAGACTAAGATTACTTATACCTTCTTTCTTAGAGGTGGTTATAATCTCCTCCCTGATAGGATTACCGGTAATAATTACCTTTCCCTTCCCCCATAGAGGAATATACCTCCTGGTATGAGAGAAACTAAGCGCTATCCTGGAGACAAAAGGTGAAAGCATTTTATTGGTGAGAGAAAGGTAAACGTTTTGTTCGCAGATTATTGTAGGCTTACCGGATAAGAAGCCAGATAAAATTACCGGGTAAGAATGAAAACTCCCCATCCCTATTACCAGATGTGGCTTAAAGACAACAATCCATCCAAAGGACTGGATCAAAGAAGAAATCAGCTTGAAAATAAAACTTAAAAATATCCTGCAGGAAAATGACCTTGGAAAAGGTAAAACATCAATAGATTTAAACTGAACTTTTTCTCTTTCAACAATCTCTCTTTCCCATTCTTTTTTCCCTCCAATCCACAAGATGGAGACACCGGGGATCTTTTCCTTTATTTTTTTAACAAGAGCAACTGCCGGATAAATATGTCCTCCTGTACCGCCAGCGGCAATTAAAATCCTCATTATAATAATCTTATTTTTTCTTTCTACCCCAGGCATAAACTACAGGAGTTGCTATAAAATCCGATGAATAGGTGCCAACAATTACTCCTACAAGGAGGGCAAAGGTAAATCCATGTAAAGGTTCTCCCCCCCACAAAAAAAGGACAAGCACCACAATAAATGTAGTTAAAGAGGTAATAATGGTTCGAGAAAGTGACTGATTTATACCCAGATTAAGAATTTCTTTTGAGGGTATTCTCTTCTTCCTGAAAGCCTTCATATTTTCCCTGATTCTATCATAAATAACAATAGTATCGTTTAAGGAATAGCCAACTATGGTTAAAAGAGCTGCTATAATTGGAAGTGTAAACTCAAACCCTCCTAAAGAAAGTGCTCCCACAGTTATCGTCACATCATGGATAAGAGCAACAACTGCACCTACGGCAAAACGAAACTCAAATCTCCAGGCAATATAGACCAGCATACCAATTAAACTGAAGACAACGGCAAGTAAAGCATCACGTTGTAACTCTTTACTGACCTTTGGTCCTATCAGGTTTACGCTAAGAAGCTCAAAAGGATTATCCTTTCCAAATTTTTTCTCAATAGCCTCCTGTATTTTAGACGCAATCTGACGAGAATTTATATTCTGGATGGTAGAAATAAGAGTTTCCCTTGAGACTTTATTTATATTTATCTTACCTTGCTGGACAGGTTCAGTAGTAAAATTAGCCAATAGTTTATCATACCCGATTTCTTCAACCCCGGGGATGCTCTTCAACTCCTCAAGATTACTAATTTTCCCCTTTTTTTGCCGATAGTCTATTATGCTGGAAGCTATTTTTTCAGATATTCTTTCTAAATGATATCTTACAAGAACACTATTTTCTTCCTTACCCCCGTAACGCTGAATAACAGCTGTCCCCATACCTACCCTGCTAAGAGCAGATCTTATCTCGCTTATCTGTACAGGCTTTTTAAACTTAAGATGAGCCTCAATTCCTCCTGTAAAGTCAAGCCCTAATTTCGGTCCACCTTTTATTACCATAGAAACTATACCCACAGCAATAACCACGCCCGAAATTACAAAAGCTACCTTCCTCCATTTAATAAAATCTATATGGGTTTCGCCTAAAAGTTGCATCTTCACCTCTTTTATATTTTATATCTTTTATATACTGAGTTTCTGGACAGGTCTTCCTTCCAGGATAAGATTAAATATAGCTCTTGTAACTACAACTGCCGTAAATAAACTGGCAAGAATACCTATAGAAAGAGTAGTAGCAAACCCTTTTATTGGACCTGTACCAAATTGGAACAAAATAAGGGCTGTAATTAAGGTAGTAATATTAGCATCAAGTATTGTCCTTAAAGCCCTCTCGTATCCAACATCCACAGCAGAGCGAGGAGCTCTTTCTCTTCTGAGCTCTTCCCGGATACGCTCAAAAATAATAACATTTGCATCTATGCTCATCCCAATGGTTAGAATTATACCAGCTATACCGGGAAGAGTAAGAGTGGCCTTTAAAGCAACAAGTGCTGCCATGAGAAATAAGAGATTCAGGATAAGGGCTGCGTTGGCTATCAACCCTGCTTTCTTATAGTAGACAGCCATAAAAACAATAACAGCAATAAGCCCAATTAATCCTGATATTAAACCTTTTCTAATGGAATCCCTTCCAAGAGAAGGACCAACAGTGGTATTCTGAATTATATTAAGAGGAACAGGTAGAGCACCTGATCTTAAAACAATTCTAAGTTCATTAGCCTCTTCCATGGTGAAGTTTCCTTCTATAACTGCTTTTCCTCCTGTAATACGAGTCTTTATCACTGGAGCTGATTTCACCACATCATCAAGAATTATAGCCAGCCTCTCTCCCACATGCTTTCCTGTTATATCGGCAAACTCCTTTGCCCCTTCACCTGTAAAATCAAGAGCTACGTAAGGCTGCCCCCACTGTCCTATCTGAACTCTTGCATCTCTTATAGCTCTTCCTGTTAAAAGTGTTTTTTGTTTTACAAGATAAGCTTTACCCTCTGAATCATAGAGAACTTCATCTCCAGGAGGAACATTTCCCTTAAGAGCCTCCTGCAAATCTCCTTTTTCATCCAGAAGTTTAAACTCAAGAAGAGCTGTTTTACCTATAAGGTCTATAGCTCGTTGAGGGTCTTTTATGCCAGGAAGGTCAACTACAATTCTTGTCTGTCCCTCTCTTGCTATTGTAGGTTCCCTTACCCCAAATTGATCTATTCTGTTGCGAATAACCTCCAGAGCAGAATCAACAGCATCCTTCACACTTTCGCCAGGCGGAAGCCTTCTCACATCTGCCTCCAGTACAAGATGCATACCCCCTTTAAGATCAAGACCAAGATTTATCTTCTTTCCCGGGGGATAAACAGCCCAGATGGAAAGAGCAACAAGAACCACTACAAGTAGAAGCACCCATCGACTAAACCTTCGCATTATTTACTCCTTTTAAAAAATTTAAATTATTGTTGCTAATTTATCAAAAACAAGGATATTGTCAATATGAAATATTACAGGATAAGAATTTGACATTCCGTATAAATTATGTATTTTAAACACAAAAACAAAATTATCAGGTTATGATTGAAGAGGGGAAAGTAGTTAAAATAGAGGATAACACAGCCAAAATTAAACTCAGAACGAGGGAGGAGTGTAGTGGTTGCTCCCTTGCCAGCTTTTGTGAATTAACAAAAGAAGGGGAAAGGTACATAGAAATAGAAGGAGAGACTGAGCTAAAGATTGGGGATAAAGTTAAAGTAGAAATTGAGAGAATACCTCTTTTAGCACCAACGGCGTTACTTTTTTTAATTCCCGCTTCTTCCTTTATCATTGGAGCTGCTATAGGGCAAAAAATAAGAGAAGGTGTCCTTTTTCCCTTTGTTACAGGTATCATTTTCCTGGCTTTTGCCTTTTTTTTCCTTCATATCTTTGATAAAAAATTAGCTCCAAAAAAAGGAAAGGCAAGGATTGTTGCTAAAATTTCCAATTGACTTTTTACCCATTTTTTATTATCTTTGTAATACAAGATTTTATTAAGAAAGAGGGGCCAAGATGAAATCTTACCGTATTTATTTAGAGTTTGTTAAAGGTTTGTGGAAACAAAATCCTGTATTTTTCCAGCTCTTAGGTATGTGTCCTACTCTGGCAGTAACTAACTCTGCCATAAATGGGTTTTCTATGGGACTTGCTGTCATATTTGTTCTTGTCTGTTCGGGAATTGTCATATCTTCTATAAGAAAACTTATTCCATCAGAGGTGAGAATTCCTGTTTTCGTTATAATTATTGCCAGTTTTGTAACAGTAATTGACCTTTTGTTTAAAGCAGAACTTCCGGAAATAAGTAAAGCCTTAGGACCATATGTTCCCCTGATTGTCGTTAATTGCATAATTCTTGGAAGACAGGAGTCCTTTGTTTCAAAAAATCCTCTTCTTCCCTCAATTGCTGATACTCTGGGTATGGGAACCGGATTCACCATTGCACTGGTTATTCTTGGTAGCATAAGAGAACTCTTTGGTTCTGGCTCAATTTTTGGTTATCAAATTTTAGGTAGCTACTTTCATCCCTGGGTTATAATGATCCTTCCGCCCGGGGCCTTTTTAACACTTGGAGTCTTGATTGGCCTTATAAACAAATTCTCCCCTCGCAGGACTTAATATCAATATTATGATTGTAAACAAAAGAATAGCTCACGAATATGAAATCCTCGAAAGGGAGGAGGCGGGAATTGTGCTTAAAGGATGCGAGGTAAAGTCCATCCGGGAAGGAAGGATAAGCTTTACTGATAGTTTTGTCAAGATAAGGGGAGGGGAAGCCTGGCTTTGCAATCTCCACATAACTCCCTGCTCTACAGGAACTGGAGAATTAGACCCAAAAAGAGACAGGAAACTGCTGCTTCACAAACGCCAGATAAAAAGATTAAGCGGTATATTATCTCAAAAGGGGTTGACATTATTACCATTAAAGATATACTTTAAGAAGAATAAGGCAAAAGTTGAACTGGGACTGGCAAAAGGCAAAAGGAAATATGATAAAAGAGAAATACTGAAAAGGAAAGATATAGAAAGAGAAATGAGAAGAGAAATAAAGGAAAGGGGTAGATTTGGTTAAAGTTAAGATGGGGGTGATAAGGATTCGACAGAGATAAGAGAATCAGAATTGCACACCAAGGTTCGGGTACCTTGTAAAACTACCCGAAAAAAAATAAGCGCCAACGAATCTTTGGCTTTAGCTGCTTAAAAGCGGCTATCACCTGGTCACTTTTGCCCTGTGAGGTGACCAAGGTGTCAGAAAAACAGGGCTGACCTTGCTCTTTGCAAAGGAGAGCAGGGCGAGGAACTTAATCTTTGCTGGCCTGCGTTCTATCCCGCTTGTCGGAGAGAAAGCAGGCAAGAATTAAAAAGGCAAGCTAAGTGTGTAGATATTCTGGTTTCCTTATCTCTGGACGAGGGTTCGATTCCCTCCACCTCCACCATTTTCCTTCCAGAGAGGGTCCTCCCTTTCTACAGTCTGAGTGGCTATCTATGGATAAAAAAATAAAAGTAATTGTTTGTGGCGCGCAGGGAAGAATGGGAAAAGAGATAATCTCCATAATTCAAGATGAAGAAAATTGGGAACTTATAGGTGCTATTGAATCACCTTCACACCCTAAAATTGGTACGGAAGTCTCCGGAGGATTAAGGATTACTTCCCATCTGGAAGAGGTAATTCAAAGGGATGCAGTGATGATAGAGTTCACCAATCCTTCGGCAACCATCGAACATATACTTATTGCAAAGGAAAAGGGCACACCCTGTGTTATTGGAACAACCGGATTTAAAAGCTCAGAGATGGAGGAGATAAAAAGAGCATCTCAGGTAATTCCCATCCTTTTATCTCCCAATATGAGTATAGGAATAAACCTTGTTTTTGCTTTAATAAAAGAAATTGCTACAGTTCTACCAGACTTTGATAAGGAAATAATAGAGGCTCATCATAATTTAAAACAGGATGCTCCCAGCGGTACAGCTTGCAGGATTGCTCAAATCCTGGCCGAAGTTGAAGGAAAAAGCCTATCAGAAATTGCTGTTTATGGAAGAAAAGGGATAGTAGGTAAAAGGAAAAAAGGAGAAATAGGTATACATTCTGTTAGAGGTGGAAGTATAGTGGGAGACCATACCGTGGTTTTTGCAGGAGAGGGTGAAAGGCTGGAAATAACGCATAGGGCTGAATCCCGCAGAATCTTTGCCAGAGGAGCTTTATTTGCAGCCAGGTTTATCATCCAGAAGAAAAAAGGTTTATATGACCTCCAGGATGCACTGGGAATAAAGAAATGAAAAAAGAGATTTTTTTTGAGAGAGCAAACCGCTTAAAAAAACTTCCCGTTTATCTTTTTGCCCAGGTAGATGAAGCTAAAAGAAAATTGAAAAGGAAAGGAGTGGAAATAATAGACCTTGGAGTTGGTGATCCAGACATTCCAACCCCCTATCCTGTAATTAACCGGTTAATTAAGGCAGTACAGAATCCTCAAAACCACCGGTATCCTTCTTACGAGGGACTCCTATCCTTCAGAGAACAGATATGTAAATGGTACCTGCGCAGATTTGGAGTGTCTCTTGATCCAGAAAAAGAAGTTATAGCTCTAATTGGGTCAAAGGAAGGTATAGCCCATATTTCCCTTGGTTTATTAAATCCTGGCGACCTTGTACTGATTCCTGAGCCAGGTTACCCGGTATATCAGGCAGGAGCAATATTTGCCGGAGCAGACATTTATCACCTACCTCTTTTAGAGGATAACAATTTTTTGCCCTCTCTGAAAAAGATAGATTCACAAATTGCTTCTCGTGCCAAACTTATGTGGATTAACTATCCCAATAATCCTACAGCAGCAGTTGCTGACATTAATTTTTTCAAGGAAGTGGTAGAATTTGCTAAAAAGTTTAATATTATAGTCTGCCATGACCTCGCTTATTCTGAGCTTTCCTATGATGGGTACCAGGCTCCAAGTTTACTTGCAGTAGAAGATGCCAGAGAAGTAGGAGTAGAGTTTCACTCTCTATCCAAGACCTTTAGTATGACCGGATGGAGAATAGGATTTGCCGTGGGCAACAGTGAACTTATTGCTGCCTTAAAGGCAGTTAAAACCAATGTTGATTCTGGAGTATTCCAGGCTATACAGGAGGCTGGAGAGGAAGCTTTAAAACAGGCAGAAAATTTAATTCCCGAAATCAGAAGGATCTATCGCAATCGCAGGGATTTCTTCGTTAAAGGATTAAAAGAGATGGGATGGCAGATTCGGCTCCCTAAGGCTACATTTTACCTGTGGATAAAAACGCCAGCGGAGTATACCTCCCTTGAGTTTGCCCAGATTCTCCTTGATAAATGTGGAATAGTAGTAACTCCTGGAGTTGGATTTGGTCCATCTGGGGAAGGATATGTGAGAATTGCTCTTACAGTAAAAGAGGACAAACTAAAAAAGGCTCTTGATAGACTGAAAAAGTTAAATTTGAGGAATAAGAATGTTAAAGCTCTCGGTAAATGTTGATCATATTGCTACCCTTCGTGAGGCAAGGAAAACCAATTATCCTGATCCAGTTGCCGCTGCTATATTAGCTGAACTTGCTGGAGCAAATGGTATAACTGTTCATCTGAGAGAGGACAGACGTCATATAAAAGAAAGAGATGTTGAAATTCTCAGGCAAACTATCAAAACCAAATTAAATCTGGAAATGGGCTTATCTGACTCTGTCGTGAAATTTGCCCTTAAAATTCGCCCGGATATGGCTACAATTGTCCCTGAAAAAGAAGGGGAAATTACAACTGAGGGTGGTCTTGACCTTTCGAAATCCGGACAACGATTATCCGAAGTCATCTCGCTTCTGCACGAAGCTGGCATTATGGTATCACTATTCATCAATCCTACCCCAAATAGCGTAAGAAAAGCCCACAAGTTAAATGCGGATTTCATAGAGATTCACACAGGTCTTTATGCAGAGGCTAAAAGTATACAGGAAGCCTCAGAAGAAATAGAGAGAATAGCAGGAGCAGCTATGTTAGCTAAGAAATTGGACCTGGGAGTAAATGCCGGTCACGGATTAAACTATGAGAATGTCCGTGAAATTGTGCTTATCCAGGAAATAGATGAGTTAAGTATAGGTCATTCTATTATCGCCAGAGCCTCTCTTGTGGGAGTAAAAGAAGCTGTCCAGCAAATGCTAAAACTAATGGAAAGATGAAAACAGGAAGAGATAATAGATAAAAGGGGACAGAAGAGATGGGGAGAAATTGAGGGCTAATTATTAACATATCTGGAAAAAGAGCCATCAAAAACCTAATGCAAAGAGCAGCTTTCCTCTCGAGGAGGATTCACAGCAAAAGAAGTTACTTTTAAATCTTTAGAAATTAACCCTGTTGACATAAAGCTATAATTCTTAACAGGCGAGAAAGGCGAATTTACCGATTAAGTTATCGCCTGATGTTTAAAAATAAAAAATTAGAGAGTTACTGGTAAGCATTTCCCGCTGTAAGAGGTATGCGTTAGTCCGGGCAATAGCCATAGAATAGCCCAGTCTAAAAAAATTTTAACCATCCTTGTATTTAAGCTTAAAGGGAAAAGAAGAGCTTTTAATAAATAATAAATTGAAAGGAATAATTAAAATGAAGCTTGTTACCTCAGAACAGATAAAAATGTTAGATAAATTAAGTATTGAAAAAATTGGTATCCCTGGGGTTGTGCTTATGGAAAATGCCGGGAAGTCTGTTGCAGATTTTATCAGCGAAAGATGGTCCTCTCCTTCCTATGTGTATATTTTTTGTGGTACGGGTAACAATGGAGGAGATGGTTTGGTAGCGGCAAGACATCTTTACAACAGGGGTTATAAAGTAAAAGTTTTCTTAGCTGGTCCAAAGGAAAAAATAAAAGGAGATGCAGCAGTAAATTTAAATATAGCATTAAATATGGGAATTAATATAAAACAGGTTCTTTCTTTACAGGACCTTCCCCTTTCTGAAGAGAAAAACTCGCATAAGGAGAAGATAATCTTAATTGATGCTCTTCTGGGAACAGGAGCAAGAGGAGCCCCAAAAGGTATCATTGAAGAAATTGTCAACTTAATTAATAAATGGAAAGGTGTTAAGATAGCGGTGGACCTTCCCACTGGAGTTAACGCTGACACAGGAGAAGTAGCAGGAAAAGCGGTCAAGGCAGATTATACGATAACCTTTGCTTATCCTAAAAGAGGTATTTATCTTTATCCGGGGATTGATTATGTTGGGGAAGTGAAAGTAATAGATATTGGTATTCCCCTTGATATTCTTGAAAGAGAAAACTTAACTATCAAGACAAGTCTTTTGGTTGGCAGGGATTTTTCTCCAGAGATTTTCTACCGTCGTCCGTCTTCTCACAAAGGGGAATTTGGTCATCTCCTGGTATTAGCAGGGTCTTCCGGGTTAACCGGTGCAGCTACACTTTCCTGTATGGCTGCTTTAAAAATAGGAGCAGGGCTTATAACACTTGGAATTCCAGAAAGTCTCAATCCAATTCTGGAAGAAAAATTAACCGAAGTAATGACTCTCCCTCTTCCTGAAACAAAAAAAGGAGTTCTCTCTATTAAGTCTTTTGATGAGATAAAAAACTTCAGCAATAAATGTAGTGCTCTTGTAATTGGACCCGGACTCTCACGCGATCCGGAAGTACAGGAGCTCGTGGAAGAGCTCTTAAAAAGCTTGAGGCTCCCTCTGGTACTTGATGCTGATGGAATAAACTGCCTTGCAGGAAAAATAGACTTAATTTCTCGCTACCAAGGTCCTGTGATACTGACCCCTCATCCAGGAGAGCTGGCACGCTTAACAGGAACATCTACAGCAGAAATCCAGAAAGACAGAATTAAAGCAGCTGTTGAGCTTGCTCAAACCACGGGAAAAATAGCTGTATTAAAAGGAGCAGGAACAGTCATCGCTGATTCAAAAGGTACATCCTGGATAAATACGACTGGAAACCCCGGTATGGCATCAGGTGGAAGTGGAGATGTTTTGACAGGAATAATAGGTGGTCTTTTAGCACAGAGAAAAGATCCTCTTACCTGTGCTAAGCTGGGAGTTTATCTCCACGGACTGGCAGCAGATTTAGCTATCAAAAAACAAGATGGCATTCCACTATTAACTGCCCGGGATATAGTGGAAAACTTAGTTTTAGCAATAAGGAGTTTAAATGATGAACATTGCTGATCTTCAGAAGAAAAGCATTACAGAGTTACACCAGGAAGCAGCAAAAAGAAGCATTAGTGATTACAAGCATTTGAAAAAACAGGACTTAATTTTTCGCATCATTCAAGACGAAATAGATAAGGAAAAGATAGTTTACGGTTCGGGGGTACTGGATATACTTCCAGAGGGATATGGTTTTCTCAGAAGTAATTACCTGTCAGGACCAGACGATATATATGTTTCTCCCTCCCAGATTAAACGCTTTGATTTGAGAGAAGGGGATACTGTTAGCGGTCAGATAAGACCTCCCAAGGAAAATGAAAACTATTTTGCCTTACTCAAGGTGGAAAAGGTTAATGGAGATGACCCTGAAAAAACCAGAAACAGAACCATATTTGAAAATCTTACTCCCCTTTACCCTTTTGAAAGAATAAGACTTGAGACAACAAAGGATGAAATTTCTACAAGATTAATTGACCTTATAACCCCCATAGGCAAAGGCCAGAGAGGTCTGATAGTTGCTCCACCTAAAACAGGTAAAACTATCCTTTTGCAAAAAATAGCCAATGCAATTACTGCAAATCACCCCGAAATTGAACTGATAATACTGCTTATAGATGAACGACCGGAAGAAGTTACTGATATGCAGCGTTCAGTAGAAGGAGAGGTTGCTTTTTCTACCTTCGATGAACCAGCTAAAAATCAGATAAAGGTAGCAGAGCTGGTAATTGAAAAAGCAAAAAGGCTGGTAGAACAGGGAAGAGATGTTACCATTCTCCTTGACAGTATAACAAGATTGGCACGGGCTTATAATCTGGTTATTCCCACAAGTGGAAAGGTCCTCTCTGGAGGAATAGATGCAAACACCCTGCACCACCCTAAACATTTCTTTGGTGCAGCAAGGAAAGTGGAAGAAGGAGGGAGTCTTACCATCCTGGCCACCGCACTGGTAGAAACAGGAAGTAAAATGGACGAGGTCATCTTTGAAGAATTCAAGGGCACAGGTAATATGGAATTAAGACTCAGTAGAGAATTAGCAGAGAGAAGAATATTCCCTGCAATTGACATAAATAGATCTGGAACAAGAAGGGAGGAGCTCTTGCTGGATAAAAAGGAACTAAAAGCTATATGGACTTTAAGGGATTACTTAAATCGTCAAAACTTAAAAGAGCCTGTTGAAGCAATTATTGAAGTTATGAGGAAAACAGAAAATAACCAGCAGTTTTTAGAAATTATCTCCCACCTTGAAAAAAACTCAGCCTTTAACTTATAATAAAAATTTAGTATAATATATTATCATAATGCAAAATCAGGGAGGAAAGAATGAAAAAGGGGATTCATCCTGAATATAAAGAGACAGTGATAAAATGTGCTTGTGGAGCAGAATTTAAGACAAGATCAACCAGGCAAAATATTCATGTTGAGGTTTGTTCTCGCTGCCATCCATTTTTCACTGGTGCTGCTCATCAAAAATTCATAGATAGCGAAGGACGCATTGAAAGATTCAGGAAAAAATACGGAAGACAACAATCTGCTGAATAACCATTCTATAGAATAGAAAAAGGGGACTCATTCCTGCGAGTCCCCTTTTCATTTTATTTTATATTATATATTTATTCCTGGGGGATAATCAGCTTCTGACCAGGGTAAATAAGGTTAGGGCTTGATAATCTGTCCTTATTGGCTTCAAATATTTTTTTCCATTTATTTGGATTGTTGTAAATATCAGGATATCCGGCGATACGCCATAAACTATCACCCTTCTTCACCCTGTAAATCATCCCGGATGGAGCTTTTAGTTCTACCTTCTCAGCTTTAAATTTTTCCTCTTTTTTCTTCATCTCTCCTAATATCTTTTCTATCTTACTTAAGAAAAGCTCCCTATTCTTCCTTACCTCTCCTGCTAACCTTTGAGTATCAAGTTGCGCCTGGTCAGCCTGAGCCTTTGCTGTAGCAGCCATTTCCTTTGCTAAGGAAACATCAGTTTTGAGAGATTCCACATCCTGGGATAAAAGGTTAACATTATTTTCAATTCCTGCCCTTGCATTAACCTCTTCTTCTACCTTACTGGATAAAACATCAAACCTCTTCTCCACCTCCCCTATCCTGTCCAGTACTAATTTAACTTTCTCATTAGCTGTTGTTGCAAGATCTTCTGCTCTCTGCGCAGCACCCTGTGCAGAAGCACTCATCATCATTCCCTCCCCTAATCTACTACGCCACAATCCCAACCTGTAGAGAGTCTCCTCTTTAAATTTTTCAGCTTCAAGTCGGCTATCAACAGCGATCTCTCGAGCCTCCTTAACTGTTTCTTTAATCTGAGAAATTTCCGCTTGCAAGGTTTGTATTTGCTTAATGAGCTCCTGTGTATCAGGGAGGGATGATTCTTGAGCAGCAGCAAAAGGTGCCATAAAGGCAAACCCCACCAGAAAAATTAACAAGTTTTTTACTACTTTCTTTAACATATTTTCACCCCCTTAGATTGCTATTCACCAATTTCCCGGTGAACTCCACTACATCCCTCCTCCCGAAAAGAAGAATCCTGCCACAACAAGTAAACCAGCCAGCCACTTCAAAGTGTTATTAGAACTTCTAACCTGCTGGTTTTCCACCTGGAGTTTCTGATTGGTAGCTTTAAGAGGTTCAACCTGTGCACGAAGTTCTTCAATTGTCTTTTTCTGTTGATAGTTGGTAGCTTGCAGTTTACTTATCTGGGCATTTAAATCTCCCACAGTTTTATAATAGCTCTGGATTGTTTCATTATCCTTAGCCAGTTTAGCCTGAAGACCCTCATTCTCTTTCTTCAACTCCGCAATTTGAGCATTAAGGTCTTTTATCTGGGCGTTGAGTTTTCCCACTGTCTTGAAGTAGTTGTCAGTCATTCTGTCAATTGTCTCTTTTTGCTCCTGATTTTTCTTCTTCAACTCCGCAATTTGAGCATTAAGGTCTTTTATCTGGGCGTTGAGTTTTCCTGTTACCTTGAAGTAGTCATCTGTCAGTTCACGAATTTTTCTTGTCTGTTCGTTATTTTTATCTCTAAGAGCAGAAATCTCCTCATTAAGTTTCTCAATCTCCTTATTAAGGCTTTTAATCTCTTCCTGATGTTTCTTGCTCAGACCCTTAAGTGACTTCTCTTTACCGGCAATAGCTTCCTCAAGTGCAGTTTTTCTTGATATCAGATTTGCAATTTCCTTTGAGAGAGTACTTACCCTCTTGGAAAGCCTCTCGACAAGCTCATTTTTTCTTTGAAGCTGAGCTTTAAGACTATTAACCTTAGCCTGCAGTTCTTCAGGAGTTACCCCTTTCTCTTTAAGTTCGCTGATAGCTGCCTTTTGCTGCTTAACAACTGCTCTAAGCTTAGCTATCTCCTCGCTCAACTCGTTGATAGTCTTGAAGAAGTTATCTCTTAATTCTTCAATTATTTTAGCCTGGTCAGCAATGGTAGCTTTTGCTTCTTCTAACTGCTTCTCCAAAGACTTTTCTTGAGCCAGAGCTGGTAACACTCCCATAGAGAGAACTGCAAAACTCAAGAATACAACCAATCCTGTTAGCAACAGACTCTTTCTCTTTTTGCGTTTAAGCATCTTTATTCCCCCTCCTTATATATTTTTAAATTTAAAGTTATTTCTTTTTCTTCCACCTCCTTTCACATTCTTATCATTGCCCACCATATTAAATAATTTACTTTTTCTTTTTGAAAAACTTTATCTTCCCTTTGTGTCAATCATTTTAACACACCCCTTTCCCACTGTCAAGAAACTTACCTTCAGAAGCTGGAATATTTCCTTTCAATAAACTTCTCCGGGATGAGCTATCCTTCCCTTGACAGCAGAAGCAGCAGCAACAGCAGGATTTGCCAGATAAACCTGGCTTTTAGGATGCCCCATTCTTCCAACGAAGTTACGATTTGTAGTTGCTACAGCTACTTCTCCCTCTGCTAAGACACCCATATGACCACCAAGACAAGGACCACAGGTAGGAGGACCTACTACAGCACCAGCCTCAACAAATATTTGAATAATTCCTTGCTTTAATGCTTCAAGGTAAATTTGAGGAGTAGCCGGAATAACAATAGCCCTTACATCTGGATGTATCTTTTTCCCGGAAAGCACAGCAGCAGCAACTTTTAAATCCTCCAGGTGACCATTCGTACAGGAGCCAATTACAACCTGGTCTATTTTCACATCTCTAACATCAGAAACAGCCCTGGTTCTGGAAGGAAGAGGAGGACAGGCTACCTGAGGTTCAATTTCCTCCACCCTGTATTCCTTTACATCCACAAAAACAGCATCCGGGTCACTTTGATAAACCCTGTAAGATTTTTTTACTCTTCCGTTTATATAATCAAGAGTGACCTTATCCGGAGCTATTATGCCATTTTTAGCTCCTGCCTCAACAGCCATATTACAAATTGTAAGCCTTCCGGAAATAGGAAGCTGTGATATTACAGGACCTGTAAACTCCATACTCATATAAGTTGCACCATCAACACCTATATCCCCTATAGTGTAAAGAATGAGATCCTTAGCTGTGGTCCAGGCAGGTAGTTCACCCTTATATACAAACTTAATAGTAGGAGGAACTTTAAGCCAGATTTCTCCTGTAGCCATCACTGCTGCAAAATCTGTACTTCCCACTCCACAGGAAAAAGCACCCAGAGCACCATGAGTACAGGTATGAGAATCTGCTCCTATCACCACATCCCCTGGAGCAATAAAACCTCTCTCAGGAAGAAAGACATGCTCTATTCCACAGGTTCCCACCTCAAAATAATTTTTGATTCCATATTCCCGAGCAAACCTTCTCATCAAAAGGCACTGCTGTGCAGCTTTAATATCTCTGTTGGGAGTAAAGTGGTCAGGAATGAGTGCTACCTTCTCCCTGTCAAAAACTTTTCTAATACCCCACTGCTTGAACTTCTCTATGCCAATTGGAGCAGTAATATCGTTAGCAAAAGCAAGGTCCACCTTAACAAGTACAAATTCACCCGGCTTTACTTTATCTTTACCTGAGTGAGCCGCGAGTATTTTCTCAGATATTGTCATTCCCATATTTATCCCCTTAATTTATCAAGAGCCTGTTTCATTCTATCAAGCCCCTTTTTTATATCCTCAACAGGAAGAGCATAAGACATCCGCAGATAACCCTCCATTCCAAAAGCTGATCCTGGAACCAGCGCTACCCCTGCCTCTTCTAACAAGTAATCTGCCAGATCAAGTGAGTTTTTAATTTTTCTTTCTCCTGTAAAGGTTCCCAGGAAGTAAGTAAAGTCAGGAAATACATAAAATGCTCCCTGAAGCTTGTTAACTCTAACTCCCTTGATCTTTTTAAGCCCATCTTTAATTAATTTTCTCCGATAGGAAAATTCCTTAATCCGGTCTTTAACCTCTGCTTTCTGCAGGTTAAGAGCAGCTATTGCTGCTTTTTGAGAGATAGAACTTGCACAGGAAGTGGAATGGCTCTGGAGTTTTATCATAGCCTGTATAATCTGCTCAGGTCCTCCAGCATAACCTATCCTCCACCCTGTCATACTGTATGTTTTAGATACCCCGTTAACAGTAAGAGTCTTATTATAAATATTTTCCCCCAGAGAAGCAAAACTTGTATGAGAGACCTCATAAACAAAGTTTTCATATATCTCATCTGATATTACTAATATGGAAGAATCCTCAACTACTCTGGCTATTTTTTCCAGTTCCCTTCTATCCAACACCCCTCCTGTTGGATTATGTGGGGTATTAATAATAATAGCCTTAGTTTTGCCGGGATGAATAGCTCTCTTGAGTTCCTCTTCGTCTATTTTCAGTCCTTTCTCAAAATCCAGATACACATATACAGGAGTTGCTCCAGCCAGTCTTATCTGCTCAGGATAAGAAACCCAGTAGGGCATAGGTAAAATAACCTCATCCCCGGGATTACACACTACCTGGAGAGCATTAAAAATAATCTGTTTGGCTCCATTTGCAACAACAATTTGAGAAGGAGAATAGTCCAGGTTATTTTCTTCCTTAAATTTTTTACTTATCGCCCAGATTAGCTCTGCACTCCCAGCTACCGGGGTATATCTTGTATAGTTTTCCTCTATTGCTTTTATTGCAGCCTTCTGAACAGGTTCTGGAGTACTAAAATCTGGTTCTCCTGCCGAAAAATCAACCACATCTTTACCCTCTTTCTTCATCTGTTTGGCCTTGGCAGATATACCCAGAGTAAGAGAGGGAGTCAAACCAGCTACCCGGTTAGAAACCTGCATTTTCTCCTCCAGTTTTTTACTTTAACTCTCTATTCAAACTCCTTCAATGAGTTAAGAGCGGAAAAATAAGAATCTATCCCTGTAAAATTTAAAATAACTCCTTCCACACTGTGCAGGTTAATTAACTCCAGCAAAAATTCTTCAAGAAAATCTAAATCGGCAACTTCTTCAGACAATTTATCAAGGTTTAAAATCACATTTGTGGGGATATGAGATTTTATCTTTTTAATCTCAAGAATCTTTTCCTTGAGAGAAAAATTACACTTTTTAAGGGGAGGGAAGTCAATTTTTATTGCAATTTCCCTGAGGTTTTTCACACCAATTTGTCTGCATTTTTCTATAATTTTTTCAAACTCTTTTTCTATATCAACTTTACTCTCAAGATAAATATTAAATCCCACAGCTGCACCCCATTCTCTTGCTATTTTCAAAACATCTTCTTTATCTTGCAGAGCAAGAAAGACAAGACTCCTGCCTTCTATCTCGGCAAGCCCTTCCTCCAGAAGAGAACCCTCATCTGTGTCTATACTTATACCAATATCTGCACTCTGCTGAATAAAATTAACAAATCTTCCAACATCAAATTTTTTATTTTCTCCCCTGAGACTCAAGTTCAAAAAAGAGCATCCCTTTTCTGCAACAAAAGATAAAAGATCCGAAATTTTATCAAGACTTTCCCTCTGAATAAAAGGAGAAGATAAATTTACTCCTAAAAGCAAAGAATCTTTACCTTCAAATGAATAAACTCTTGTACGTGAGGAAAAACCCCTTAAAATAGAGTATTTTTTTGGAGGAATAAATACATCTTTTGCCCTGTGTATCATAGCTGCAATATGTGCTGAAGTTGTCCCACAGCAACCTCCAATTATTCTGGCACCCTCCTGTGCAATTTCCCTCATCCATTGAGAAAACTCATCAGGACCTACGGGAAACAAAGTTTTCCCATCTTTAAGATAAGCTCTGCCAGCATTGGGTTGAAAAATAAGAGGCTTTACGGTAAAGGGTATCATATTTTTAGCTATAAAAAACATCTCTTTGGGTCCAACACTACAATTTGCTCCAACCACATCTACATCCAGAGCCTGAAGAGCAAAAACCGCTGTCCTGGCATCAGTCCCGAAAAGAGTTTTGCCTTTTTCCTCAAAAGTAAGCTGGCAGACTACTGGAAGTGTGCAGACTTTTCTTGCTGCTACTGCAGCTATCTTTGCCTCCTTTAGAGAAGCCATAGTCTCTATCACTATAAGGTCAGCGCCTGCTTCAGCTACAATTTCAATTTGCTCTTTAAAAACTTCGAGAGCCTGGTTAACTGTAATATCTCCCCAGGGCTGAATTAAACTCCCAAGAGGACCAACAGACACTCCAACAAACTGAGAGGAAGCAACCTCTTTTGCTATCTTCACACCATTGTAGTTTATTTCCTTTAATTTATTAGACAACAGACCCGATTTGTCTAATTTAATACGATTTGCCCCAAAGGTATTGGTTTCTATTACATCAACTCCCTTCTTTAAATAAGACAGATGCACCTCTTTAACCCTTTGAGGAGAAGTCAAATTCAGTATTTCTGGAGGAGATCCAGGAGGAAGGTAAGGTTGAAGAGATGTCCCCATCGCTCCATCAAAAAAGATAAGTTTTTTTTCTTTAAGAAGCTCTCTAAAATTCATTTTTTTCGCTATAATACAAAAGAGTTTTTAAAATATACTTCAGGAAGTTATTTATGTCAATAACCTGATTATCATAATAATATATTTCTCTATCATCTTCCTTTGTTAAGAGCAAAAAGAACTCCTGTAGCTGATAGAAAAATCAATGTAGAACTCCCTCCGTAACTTATAAACGGCAAAGGCACTCCGGTAACAGGTATGATCCCGCAAGCCATACCCATATTAACAAAAGCCTGTACAGCAATTAACGAAACAAATCCAGCAGCAAAAAGTCCGGTAAAGCTATTGCCCTCTCTGAGAGCAATAGATATTCCTCTTATAATTATAACCAAATAGGCAGTTATAATTAACGCAACACCTATAAACCCCCATTCCTCGCCTATGCTGGAAAAAATAAAATCAGTAAGTGGTTGAGGTAAATACCTTAGCTTTGTATGAGCTGCTCCTCCTATTCCCCTGCCAAAAAGTTCACCTGAGCCAATTGCAATCTTAGATTGAAGAGAGCTCCATCCTGCACCCAGCGGGTCTCTGTGAAGATTAAAGTAAGTTAAAATCCTCATCTTCTGATAAGGACGAAGGAAATTGTAAAAAATGGGAAAGGAGGCAACAATTGCTCCAATTAAAATAAAAAATTTCTTAAGGTGAATGCCGGAGATAAAAAGTAATATTAACCATACAGAGAAAATGATTAAACCTGTCCCGAGATCAGGTTGAATTGCAATTAAAAAAAAGAAAAATACGGTCAAACCAAAGGAAGAAAACACTGTCTTCCATTTTATCTGTTCCTGATTAGACAGAACTTTACTTAAGGATAAAATAAGAGCTATTTTAGCAAGTTCGGAAGGCTGAAAATTAAAAAATCCTATCTCCAGCCAGCGTTTTGCTCCATAAATAACCTCTCCCTTAACTACTACCACCATAAGAAAAACTGCTGTTAGAGCATAAATAAAATAGGCAAATTTTGGCCAAATACTATTTGGGAGAAGGTAAAACAAAAGAAGCAAAAAAATCCCGGAACTCACCCAGATAATCTGACGTTTAAAATAATAAAAAAAACCCCCATCTGAAATAGTGTAAAGATGGAATAATCCCCACAGGGAAAGAGCAATAGTCGTTATCAAAAGATACCTGTCTATTTGTCCCTTATAAATTTGCAACCTCCTCTCTCGCAAATATTCTCGAAAGTATCTTCCCGGCTATCTGAGGAGCAATGGAAATATCCTCCTCTCTGTTCTCAACAAGAACCACTATAGATATTAAAGGGTTATCTGCCGGAGCATATCCAATAAACCAGTTATGAGGATTTTTATTCCCTGCTATTTCAACAGTACCCGTTTTCCCTGCTATTTTAACTATCTTATTCTTTGCTCTCCATCCTGTGCCTTTCTCCACAACTTTTTCCAGGGCTTTATGCAAAAAATCAATCGTTGAATTTGAAACAGATATTTTATCTCTGATGGGGAGAGAGTTAAAGATAACGTTACCATTTACATCAACGATTTTTTTAACCAGATGAGGACGGACAAGATAACCCCCATTTGCCACAGCACTTATCAAATCTAACATCTGAATAGGGGTTACAAGAATATAGCCCTGACCAATTGAAAGATTTGCTGTATCTCCTGGATACCAGGGTTCTTTAAAAGTTTGTTTTTTCCAGGAAGGAGTGGGAAGAAATCCTTTTTTCTCTGAAGGAAAATCAACTCCAGTGGGTCTTCCCAACCCAAACAACCTGGAATATCTTATTATGTCCTTTACTCCTGTTTTTAAACCTAATTGGTAAAAATAAACATCGCAGGAGTGAACAATTGCCTCCTCAAGGTCGAGTTTACCATGTCCCTGTTCTTTCCAGCATTTAAAAAATCTATTACCTACCTTGTAAGCTCCGGAACAAAAGAAAGTACTGGATGGTTTTATCTTACCTTCCTCCAGAGCTGCTGCTGCAACTACTATCTTAAACGTAGAGCCAGGAGGATATTCCCCTCTTATAGCTCTGTTTTCAAGAGGATCCCCGGGATGGGAGGAAAGTTCACTCCATTTTTCTTTCGAAATTCCCCTGGCAAATAAATTAGGGTCAAAGGAAGGAAGACTTACAATAGCCAGTATATCTCCTGTATAAGGGTTGCCTATTAAGACTACTCCTTTTCTTCCACCCATCTCTTCCCTTGCTATCCTTTGCATATCAAGGTTTATACTAAGACACAGAGTATCTCCTGGTTGAGGAGGCTTTTGAGAGATAATTCTTGAGACTCTACCATAAACATCAACTTCTATTTGTTTTCCTCCCTTTTCACCCTGAAGATAAGAATTGTACATCTTCTCAATACCTGTCTTCCCTACAAGGTCTCCTGCCTCCACTCTCAAAAAGGAAAGACTCTTTAACTCTTTTTTATCAGCTTCCCCAAGATAACCCACTACATTACCTAAAAGAGCACCCTGGGGATAATTCCTTACAGGTTGGGCAAGTATCACAACAAATGGAAATTCCTGTTCTCTTTCTAAAAGATAAACTACTTTTGATAGGTTAACTTTTTCTTGAAGCACAACAGGACGGAAGGGATTGGGTGCTTTTTTGATTTTTTCCTTACAGGCTTCTATATTAATTTTTGGAAGAACTTCCTTTAATTTAAAAAGAGCATCTTCTCGATGAACGATATTTTCCGGCACTACCGCCACAGAAAAAGATGCGGTGTTGTCAGCAATTATTCTCCCTTTTTCATCTGTAATTAATCCTCTGGGATTGGGTAATGGTATTAAGCGAAGACGGGAGGTCTGAGATAGTTGTAAGAACTTTTCCCCCTGCACTATCTGCAACCAGCCCACCCTTATTAAAATAATAAGGAAAGCAAAAAATAAAAAGCCCCCTATAATCTTTAATCTCCGCTCATATTTTAGATTTGTCTTTCCAATTAGTCTGTACTTAATAGACACTTTTTACAACTAATATAAGGTTAATTATTTTTTTGCTACAGATATTACCCGGGCATTACCCTCCAGGTCATAGAAAAGACAGGGTGAGTTTGCAAATTCCTTCTCTCTACGGATCATATTCAAAACCTTCTCAGCCTGATTATAACCTATCTCCAGCATCAAAACTCCTTTTCCCCTCAACCATCTGGTAGAAGCAGGGATTATCCTCTGATAAAAGCTCAACCCCTCCTTTCCTCCATCCAGGGCAAAATCAGGCTCCTTCTTTACTTCTTCCGGGAGATATCTCATCTTTTCTCTTTCAACATAAGGAGGATTGGAAACTATCAGGTCAATCTTTCCCTGAATGGGAATATTTGAGAGAGGAGAAAAAAGATCTCCTGCAAGAAATTTTATTTGACTGGAAACCCTGTGATACTTTGCATTGTATTTTGCCACTTCTAAAGCAAGAGAAGAGATATCTACAGCATATATGAAAGCATTTTTTATTTCTTTTGCTATGGTAACTGCGATATTCCCGCAGCCTGTGCCTATATCTACCACTATAATCTTTTCAGGGTGGGTTTTATTTAATTTTTGAAGAAACTGCAGTGATTTTTCCACCAGAATTTCGGTTTGTGGACGAGGAATAAAAACGCCTGGCCTAACAAAAAACCTGTATCCCATAAAGTATTGCTCGCAAATAACGTAGGCAAGAGGAACTTTTCTTGCGCACCTTCTTATGTTTTTTTCAAAAAGAGCTTTCTTTTTTTCATCCAAATATACGTCGTCATCAAAATAAAGATAGGGTCTGCTTTTCCCTGTAATATTTTCAGCAATAAGCTCTGCCACCACTTGAGGACTACTTATCCTCTTAGAAGATAAATACTCCTTACCCCATTTTATAAGTTCCCTTATGCTCTTTCTTTCAGGCAAAACGGGAATTTTTTACTTTAACTCAGAGTAAAGATTTGCCATTTCCATAGCTGAAATAGCAGCATCCCATCCTCTATTTCCAGCTTTAGTCCCTGCTCTTTCAATAGCTTGCTCCAGCGTATCTGCAGTAACCACACCAAATACTACCGGAATATCTGATCCTATTGCCAGAGTAGATATACCTCTTGCAAGCTGACCGGAAATTAATTCATAGTGAGGAGTAGCTCCTCTTAACACTGCCCCAAGACATATAACAGCACTGAACTTTTTTTTCTTAAGCATTTTAGAAACCACAGCAGGTATCTCAAAACCACCGGGAACCCAGGCTATTTCAATATCCTCTTCTCTTGCACCATGCCTTAAAAGAGCATCTAAAGCTCCATCAAGTAGCCTTCTTGTAATAAGTTCATTATGACGGGAAACAACTATCCCAAACTTAAGTCCCTCTCCTGTAATTTTCCCCTTATATATCTTCACCTTTTCTCTCCTTCTTTGCCGACTTTCCCGAATTAAGGTAATTTCAACATATGCCCCAGCTTTTTTTGCTTGGTCTCAAGATAATGTCTGTTGACTTCGTTGGGTTTTATTTCCAAAGGAATTCTCTCCACTATTTCCAATCCATAACCTCTCAATCCTATGATTTTGCGAGGATTATTTGTTAAAAGCCTTATCTTGTGCAATCCAAGATCAGCCAGAATCTGGGCTCCAATCCCATAATTCCTCAAATCAGGAGGAAAACCAAGCTTTTCGTTTGCCTCTACTGTATCCAGACCTTCATCCTGAAGCTGGTATGCCTTGAGTTTATTTAAAAGACCGATCCCCCTTCCTTCCTGATTAAGATACAGAAGAACTCCACAACCCTCTTTTGATATTATCTTCAAAGCAGCCTCAAGCTGCTGGCCACAATCACAACGAAGAGACTTAAAAACATCTCCTGTTAAGCACTGAGAATGTACCCTGACAATCACGTTTTCTTTACCTTTCACTTCCCCTTTAACCAGCGCAAGATGAATCCTATCCTCCACCAGACTTCTGTAGCCAAAAAGGACAAACTCACCAAAAGCAGTGGGTAAATAGGTAGTAACCTCTTTTTTCACCAATTTTTCCTTTTTCCACCTGTAGTTTATCAAATCAGCCACGGTGCATATTTTTAACTCATGCCGTCTGGCAAATTCTCTGAGCTCGGGAAGTTTAGCTACCTGACCGCTATCATTTATTATTTCACAAACTACTCCTGCCGGATAAAACCCGGCAAGTCTTGCAAGATCAACAGCTGCCTCTGCATGAGCTGCTTTAACAAGAACCCCTCCTTCACGGGTAATAAGAGGGAAGATATGCCCTGGTTTTACAAGATCCTCACTTCTTGTCTCGGGACTGATTATAGCCTTAATAGTTTGAGCACGATCAAAGGCAGAAGCACCAGTAGTTGTATTCTTCTTTGCATCCACAGAAACAGTAAAAACAGTCCCCTTAAGAGAAGCCCCTCCATTAACCATAGGAGGAAGATCCAGCTCCTTTGCTCTTTGAGGAGTAATGGCTACACAGACAAGCCCTCGCCCATACCTGCTCATAAAATTTACAATTTCTGGAGTAACAACAGAGGCAGGAATTATAAGGTCCCCTTCGCTATTCTTATCTTTTTCATCAATAACAATAGCCACCTTACCCCTTTTGAAATCCTCCAGGACCTCCTCTATTGTATTCAAATCATTATTTATTCTTTTATTTGCATCAGTCATAACTTACCTCATTATTTTATTAAATATTTTCAGTATCCTGCCTGCCGCAGAAAGTCAAAAGTCAACTCATTTCCTTTCTTATTATTAGATGTTAGAATCTGATTCACATATTTTGCTAATATATCTACCTCCAGATTTAAAAAGTCTCCTTCTTTGCAATACTTTAAAGTCGTATACTCTAAAGTATAGGGAATAAGGCATACCTGGAAATCCCCATCTCTTTTATCTGCTACAGTTAAACTAACTCCCTGCAGAGCTACTCTTCCCTGAGAAACAATATACTTTTCCAGATTAGAAGGAGGCTTCAAGGTTAACACCCATTGAGAAGCTTCCTTTTTAATTCCCTTAAGCATTGCAAGTCCATCTATATCCCCGGTAACAAAATGCCCACCCATAAAAGAGGCAGGTGTAAGTGCTCTTTCCAGATTAATCTTATCCTGCGGTCTCAAAGAGCCAAGATTTGTCTTGTTTAAGGTATGAGGCATTACCTGAACCTTAAAATTATTATTTCCCCTTTCTGTAACAGTAAGACAAACCCCATTCACACAGATACTATCAGAAACTTTGAGACCTTCCACCACCTTCCGTGCTCCTATGTCAAGTTGAAAAACAGGAGAAAAACTAATTCTTAAAACTACACCTACCTCCTCCACTATTCCGGTAAACATGGTATATATATTACCCTTTACCTTATTTTTTAATTTCTTATCTTATACCAAAAGTATCGCTGGTTTTTCCAAACCTTTTTTTACTTCCTGCAAGAACTTCGAACCAAGATAACCATCTACTACACGGTGGTCGCAGGAAAGGGTCATCTCCATTACAGGGGCTATAGCAATTTCCCCTTCAACAGATATAACTTTTTCTCTTACCTGTCCGGTAGCAAGTATACAGACCTGAGGTGGATTTACAACAGCTATAAAATTTTTAACCTGCATCATCCCCAGATTGGATAAAGTAAAAGTCCCTCCTTCCATATCTTCCAGGGAAAGTGTATCATCCATAGCTTTTTTGACCAGACTCTGCCTTTCTCTTGCAATCTCAAAAAGGTCTTTACGGTCTGCATTTTTTATCACTGGAACCACAAGTCCCTGTTCCCTTGCTATAGCAAGACCAAGATTAACACTTGAAAAAGAAATAACTTTCCCATCTTTATAATGAGAGTTTATCCTGGGAAACTTACTTAAAGCTCTGGCACAGGCTTTAATTAAGAAATCAGTATATGATATATGTACCTTCTTCTCCTCCTCAAACTCTTCCAGAAGGTCCTGTCTCAATTTTACCACTTCTGAAAAGTCTACCTCACCTGTCAGATAAAAATGAGGAATTTCTCTTTTACTCTTTTGCATCCTCTCTGCTATTATTCTTTCCACCCGGGAAAGAGTTATCTCCTTTTCCTCGCCTGGAACCTGTTCTGCCTCAGAAACACTTTTCTCCTCCACAGCTTTAAGCACATCTTCCTTTACTATTCTTCCTCCCGGTCCTGTTCCTCTTATTTTTGCAAGGTCAATACCTCTCTCTCGAGCAAGTTTTTTAGCAAGGGGTGAGGCTTTAACCATTTTCTCCTCAACTTTTTCCTCAACGACCTTTTTCCTCTCCTCTTTAAGGGGAACTTCTACCCGTGTTTCTTCCTCCCCCTCTGCAGGAACTTCTTCTGGAATTTCCTCTTCCATAGAATCTGCAATATAGGCAATTATTTTGGTTACAGGTATTTTTTCCCCTTCCCTGGCTAATATTTTCTTGATATATCCTGAAGAAGTTGCCTCTACTTCCATATTAGCTTTATCAGTAGCTATCTCAAGAAGAGGTTCTCCTTTTTCTACCTTTTCCCCTTCTTCCTTCAACCACTTTATTATCTCGCCTTCTTCCATAGTTTCCCCTAACTTGGGCATTACTACTTTTCTAATCATTCTATCCTCCCTGATAAGCGAAAAGCTTTAAAAAAATATTTTAGAGATATAATCTTGAAGGTAATTTTAGGATAACATCTACTGTTGTCAAGGGAAATCTCCTTTAATTTTTAAGTTGATTTATCATTTAAAATCAGTTAAATTGTATAAATTATTAAAAAATCCATCTGAATAAAAAAGGATAATATCATGAAAGCTGGCGTAATGTACAAAATTGAGGATTTACAAATTAAAGATGTCCCTGACCCCGGGATTTCAGATGATGAGATATTAATCAAGGTGAATGTATGTACTATCTGCGGGACAGATGTAAGGGTTTACCATTATGGACACAAACATATTCGCTTTCCTCGAATTACAGGGCATGAGGTATCAGGTGAGGTCGTAAAAACAGGAGAAAAGGTAAAGGATTATAAGGTGGGTCAAAGAGTAGCTGTAGCTCCACACATACCCTGTGGCAGGTGCTATTATTGTCAGAGAGGTATGCAAACCATGTGCTTGAACCTTAAAGCTATCAGCTACCATTTTGATGGAGGATTTGCACAGCTTATGGTAGTTCCAGAAATTGCAATTAGAAGTGGATGTGTAAACATTATTCCTGATAACTTATCCTTTGAAGA
>JAGGZA010000093.1 GCA_021162265.1 Candidatus Aerophobota bacterium
AGGGCTGTTGCGTCATCAGCTAAGGCAGTGAAAGCACCTCCCATTGCACAGGCTCTTGCCCCTACGCCTATCTTGAGAAAGTTTGCCCCTGTTGTTCCTGGACCTTTTACATCGCCTATACCAGCAGAGGTTATAAGTAGTAAGAGTACAGAGGGTATTATTATAAACTTTGCTATCTTATGCATCGGTTCCTCCCTTTAACTATTTAATTATGGCTACCTTCCCTGTATATTTCTTCCCTTCAGCGGAGACAATAAGGTAGATATATACGCCTCTTTCCACTTTTTCTCCCTTTTCATTGCAAAGGTCCCATTCAAAAGAGGTTTCTCCCTCAGGAACATCAAAGTTTGCAACTTTCTCCCCACTTACAGTGTAAATATAAATTCTGGAGCCTTCCGGTACCTGAGAGAATTTGAGGGTATTCTCACTATCACAGGGATTGGGATAAGCAAAAGGTTTTTCTTCGCCTGATGAGACCACGGTAACTTTTGAATCTCCCTGAATATTAAAGAGTATTCTGGGAAGATAGCTCATACAGATTCCTTCAATTTTGTATTCCCCGGGTATAGCATCCTCTGGTACTTTAACCTCATAGCTCAGAGTTTTTGTATTCTCTTTATCCAGGGAAATCCATACCCAGTCACCTTCCTGAGGATTAAAGGTTGCATCCTGATTGTCTACTGGTTTTACCTGCCAGCTTCCCCATTTTCCACTTAATCCAGAAAGTCCCTCATCAAGCCCAAGCCCATATATATCCTCATTCGCAGTAATAGAGATGGTTACCTTAAAGCTCTCTCCAGGCATAACTTTTTCGGGGAAGATTTTTCTTGTTACAGTTATAACCTGCTCAGGATTTTCCTTTGTGGTAGAAAGAGAGGAGTTAACAGGGCTTTCCTGAGCCCACTTTGCAATCATTTCAAGAAGGAGAGACATATCTATTTTTCTTCCATTGGTGAAAGGAACCTCCTCCTCGCTTGACCACCAGGCAATAGCCTGCAGGATTTCATCAAGGTCAAAAAGGTTATCAGCGGTAAAGTAATTTGCCACTACACGAGGAATATTAAGGTAAACAGTTATACTTTGGGTAATTGATGATTGAGCACCATTGTTGTCAGTTACAACTAAACTTGCATTAAAACTTCTTATTACCTCTGAAGTGGCAGCTGATGCAACAGGAGAAGAGGGGGAATAGGAGTAAGTGTGGGATGGATTTTCCTCAAATGAGGTTTCTCCATCTCCAAATTGCCACTCAACAGAAGTTATGCTTCCATCAGGATCATAAGACCCATTGGTGAAGGAAATCCCCTCATCAGTATGAGGTCCATCGCTACTTTCAGGGATATAGGTGAAATTTGCAACAGGAGGCAAATTGTGATTTACCTCAATGCTACTTTCTCCTGCTACAGAGTAGGTGAACTGAGGTGAGCTCCCGCTTACTGTTCCCTCAAGGTTATAAGTTCCACTGTCTTCATTTTCAGGAACATTTACCCTGTAGGCAATAGTTTTTACATCTCCCTCCGCTACACTTTGCCATGTCCACTTAACACTGGTTGAGTCAAAGGTGGCTCCGTCATTGTCAATGGGTGTTACCTGCCAGGGCGACCAGTCACCTGCAAATCCCTGCAGATTTTCGTCAAGAGAAAGTTCTTCAATGTTACAGAGAGCCTCAATATTTACCGTTACATTGAAAGACCCTCCTGCAAGCACAGAATCAGGCTCTATCGTTCTTGTAACATAAAGGGCAGGGACAGTTATGCTATCATCTCCCTCAACATTTCTCTCAAATTGAGGATTAAAGCTTTTCACTTTCCCTTCAATTGTGAAGTCTCCCGGCAGGTCAGGGGGAACAGTTACCATATAGCGTACAGTTTTTGTCTCTCCTGCGCTGACCTGCATCCATACCCACTGAATCTCGGAGGCGTTAAAGGTGGCTCCGTCATTGTCAATGGGTGTTACCTGCCAGGGCGACCAGTCACCTGCAAATCCCTGCAGATTTTCGTCAAGCCCAAGCCCATTTATATCCTGGTTAGCAGTGATTGTTACAGTTACTTCAAATGTTGCTCCTGGTTCGACCTGCCCAGGAAAGATAACTCTTGTTGCTATAGCAGGTGAATTTGATGATACAATAAAGAATTCCCCATCGCTTACATCATAAATAGAGGGGGTTGTGAGAGAGGATACTTTTACAAGGCAGTGAGAAGATGGCGTATCCGGTACCGTCCAGGTATAACTTCCATCATTGGGAGTTGTGGATGCAATGGTTGTCCAGTTTTCTCCAGAGTTTGTGCTGTATTCAAGTTTTACATTTTCTCCCACACTACCCTCAGATGCCCAGGTGATTTCGTAAGCTGAACCCGAAGTTAAAGTTTCTCCTCCATTGGGTGCTGTGAGGGTAAGGGATACTGTTGTGTCAATTACCTCAGGTCCTGCCTTGGGTGATGTTGGCTCACCCATAGCAGATGCACCCTGGACATCCTCTGCTTCAAAATAATAGGTGTAATCAGCGCCCGGAGTAAGATTTTGCTTGGTAAAGTGATATAATTTGCCATCTGTATAATCTGTGTCCTGAGGGTTAGTCTCGCTCATAGAAAAGGGACTTCCCTCTATATCCTGTCCTCCCTTTAAGATGTGCACCTTAGGATAGCCCTCCTGAGGTGGGTTGTTATCGCTATCGGTGTATTTTATCCTGTATTCAAAGGAGGTTGTGGTTGTTCCTGACTCAGGTTCAAGCCCATCACTTTCATAACCTGTCTCCCCTGTCCAGGAAAGAGAGGGAGGATTATTAGAGGGTGGTGGAGGCGAGGAACCTTCTGTAAGCCAGTTATATATTCTTCGCATAACCTCTGCCGAATTGTTAGGATAAGCTCCGTCAGAAGGTATCGCTTCAAAAGGGAAAGCAAAGAAAACCAATTTATAGTCTCCAGCGTATCTTAAGGCAATGACTTTCCCATTCTTGTCGGTGAATATTCCTGTTGCCGAGGAGTCAGGGATTATATTATCGGAGAAATTGTAAAAAGGATAATTTAGGCTGATATCCAATCCATTACTTATTGAATCTCCATTAATTCCCATCGCTTTATTTGCCCCTATATCT
Organism: Candidatus Aerophobota bacterium; assembly: GCA_021162265.1. Classification (GTDB taxonomy): domain Bacteria; phylum Aerophobota; class Aerophobia; order Aerophobales; family B3-G15; genus CBFDTW01. Next base: position 3,095 of record JAGGZA010000093.1, read on the forward strand.
TCATTAGCATTTGATATATGAAGATAATTTTTAACAAAGTTGTTGAGCCATAGGTCCCAGAGCAGGTCTTGACTGGAAAGAAAAAGTTTCCCTCCTGCATCAAGATATGCAGATAAATTAGCCTGGTCTTCAGAGGTTAAGGTACTTTCCCAGGTATCGCCTGTTGTCCAGATTATAACATTGTATAAAGAGGCAATATCTGCAAGGGGAACAGAACCAGCATTTGCTACACTCCATACCTCGTAGGAGAGTCCATTCGCCTCCAGGGCACTGATAAAATAAGACTCATAATTTTCCCCTCCATCATCGTCGACCAGAAGGACATTAGCGGGACCAATCACATGGATTCTAATGCTTCTTGAGGATGTTGTCCCGTCGTTGTCTGTTACCTCTAAGGTAGCAATATATTCTCCCTTTTCTTGATAGGTGTGAGTCGGGTTCCATTCATTACTGGTAGCTCCATCTCCAAAATCCCACTGATGACTGACGATGGTTCCGTCAAGATCATGGGCAGAACCTGTAAAGGAAACAGTGAGAGGAGGTTGTCCCCAGGTGGGAGTGGCAGATGCCTCATCAATGATAGGAGCGGTAATTCCGGAAAGAGCACGATAAGCGTTTAGTCTCCCGTTGGTTAATACAAGACCCTGGAGACTTTCTTTCTGGTCCACAGAGCCAAGTATCATTTGTTTTATTTCGGTTAAAGATTTATCCGGGAATTTTGCCATTAAAAGTCCACAGACTCCTGCGACATGAGGAGTGGCCATAGATGTTCCAGAAAATGAGGCATAGGGAGGATTATATTTATCTGTTGGAACAGTAGATTTTATGTCAACACCCGGTGCAGCAAGGTCTACTGTGTTAGCACCCCAGTTGGAGAAATACGCAAGTTCGTCATTATGGTCAGTAGCAGCAACAGAGATTATGTTGTCCAGGGGAAAGCTTGCTGGATAATCAGAGTAATCCGGGTATCCCGCATCATTATCTATACTGTCATTTCCAGCAGCGCATATATGCAGAGCATTGCAGGCTTTCATTGCGTCCATCAGGGATTGTTCTGGTGGACCTGCGTATCCCCAACTATTACTTGTTATTTTTACTCCCATTTTTGCCACATAGGCGAAGGCTTCAATAGCATCGCTTGTATTTCCTGTTCCATGCTCTAAAAATTTTAAGGGCATTATCTTAACATTCCAGTTAACTCCACAAACTCCAACTCCATTATTTCCCACCGCTCCAATTGTTCCTGCAGTGTGGGTTCCATGGTCATCTATTCCATCATAAACAGTATTGTCTTCATTAACAAAATCCCAGCCATGGACATCATCCACATATCCATTTCCATCATCATCTATACCATTTCCTGGTATTTCACCCGGGTTTGTCCATATATTCTGTGCAAGGTCAGGATGATTTA
>JAGGZA010000105.1 GCA_021162265.1 Candidatus Aerophobota bacterium
AGGAAGTAATTTTCTTTAATCAAGTGTAAGAAGGAAAATGATACTCCAGAATATCCTTTAGATATATGATAAGATCATTAATAAAAAATTTTATGTCTAGGAGAGTGGTGAAAAAGAAGTTAAGGAGGTGATGATACACAGAGTTAGGTATGCGAATTTAATGTAGAGAGTAAATCACTCTCTCGAAAAAACAAAGGAGGAGTAAATGAGGAACAGAAAAAAAATTATTCTGGCCATGTTGGTATGTATAATTGGGTTAGTAGCTTTATATGGCATAACAACTTTCTCTTTTGCAGCTACTCCCAAATTAAGGTTTGTTCTTGTATGTTACGGTTCACCTGGAAATCCCTTTTGGACTAGAGTAAAAAAGGGAATGGAAGATGCAGCAAAACTCTTAGGTGTCGATGCAGTTATGCAATTTGCTAACAACGATATTGATAGGGCTGCAGATTTTGTTGATACTGCTATAGCAAATAAAGTTGATGGTATAGGTGTCACTTTATCCGATCCTGATGCCTTTGATGCTCCTGTACAAAGAGCAAGAGATGCTGGGATCCCAGTAATTGGCTTTAACATTGATGACCCTAAACACACAGAAGGAAATGCAAGGCAAGCATATGTTGGTCAGAGCTTTGTAGAAGCAGGATATGCACTTGGTAAGAGAATAATAAATCTTATTCCTGAAGGTTCTCACGTAGTTTGTCCTGTAGAACACCCTGATGCAACTTATGCAGTAGAAAGATTTGCCGGTGTTCAAAAAGCTCTTGCTGAAAAGAATATAAAATGTGAAATGCTAGACTCAGGTTACCAATCGCTGTCTGTAAATCTTAGTAGAATTGAGGCCTATTTATTAGGTCATCCTGAAACCAAAGCTGTAGTGAGTTTAGGTGGAATGCCAACAGAAATGGCACCTAAGGCTATAGAGGAAGTGGGGTTAAAAGATGTCATAAATGCGGGATTTGATGTTACTCCTGGAATTATTGATAACATCAAAAAGGGGCGTACGATAGCAACCGTGGATCAACAACCATATCTCCAAGGTTTTTATACTGTTATGCAACTGTATCTGGCAAATGTAGGTGCATTTATTCCGATGGACATGAATACAGGAAGCGCGATAATAGACCAGAGTAATGTCCACATTTGGGAAAAGGAACGAGTTAAAATTTGGCCTAAAGCATAGCAAAAAGATCTCATCGGCTAATGATTAAGAATAGATCAAGCATGGTTCCCCATATAAGGAGAATGAAAATGAACATGAACTAAATAACAATACTATTATGGGAAGAACCATGCTTGATCTATAGAGGAGGATACTAAGTGAAAAATCCAATAAGGGTTTTATTCTTACAGAAAGCTGGAAGTATAATAGTAGTCACGGTTGTCATCTATGTAGCATCAGTACTATTCGTACCTAGGTTTGGTACTCTATTAAACTTGAAGATATTGCTCAAGTCAACCCCCCAATTAGGTATTGTCTCACTTGGGGTGTGTTTGTTAATGATTTCGGGAGAGTTTGATCTCTCTGTAGGCTCAAATTTCGCATTAAGTTCTTTAATCGTAGCTTTACTAGCTACAAATGGTACAAATATTTGGCTATCTTTTTTGCTGTCCTTGATAGTAGGCATCCTTATAGGAAGTATAAATGGTTTAATAACCATAAAAACTGGTATTCCATCCTTTATAACTACTTTAGCAACTATGATGGTCTGGAGAGGGGTGGTACTTCTTATATCTAAGGGACGGCCATATATGTTCCATCCTCCATCACCCTTCTATGAAATATTCGCTGGAAGTTTTGGATTTATACCTGTTCAGTTCATATGGTTTATAGGATTCACTGTTCTCTTTTGGTTATTGCTTGAGAATCATAAATTCGGAAACAGGGTTTTTGCTACAGGAGGTAATAAGAATGTTGCCATAGCTGTAGGAGTAAATGCATATAGGGTGAAATTGATTTGTTTCATTATAGCTGGAGCTATGGCTGCACTTGCGGGGTCTATGGAGGCAACGCGAGTATCTTCAGTGTCTCCCGCCCAAGGAGAAGGTATGGAACTAGAAGCAATTGCTGCTTCAGTGATCGGTGGAACAAGTCTTATGGGTGGTGAAGGAACTATTTTGGGTACTTTCCTTGGAGCAATGATCATCTATACTATCCAAGACATACTTCTCTTAGCAAGAGCACCGGGATTTTATTTTCGATTATTTATAGGTATTTTTATACTCCTTGCTGTAATGCTTAATATAGTTATTAAAAAAGATAATACCAGGAGGTATTAATGAATAAACATCCATTAATCGAAATGAAAGGAATATATAAGAAATTTGGAGCTATAGAAGCATTAAAAGGAGTAGATTTTATAATAAATTATAATGAAATTGTTGGTTTGATTGGTGACAACGGTGCGGGTAAATCCACATTAATAAACATTTTGTCCGGAGTTTACCAACCTGATAAAGGAAAAATATATAAAGAAGGTAAAGAGGTAATCATTTCTTCTCATACAGATGCTATCAAGTTAGGAATTGAAACTATTTACCAAAATACAGCATTAGTAGATCAAATGAGCGTCATGAGAAATATCTTTTTAGGAAGAGAAATGACCTTGCCTTTTGGCTTTTTGAATAAAAGAGATATGAAACAAAAAGCTCTCCAGATATTAACAGAGTCCATAGCTATATCAGGTATAAAATCACCAGATCAATTAGTAGAATATCTTTCAGGTGGGCAGAAACAAGCTGTAGCTATCGCTAGAGCTGTTCACTTTAAAAGTCAGATTTTACTATTAGATGAGCCAACTACAGCGCTATCAGTAAAGGAATCAAGAAAAGTTTTAGAGTATATAAAACATTTAAAAGAAAATGGGGTCTCAAGTGTATTTGTAACTCATAACATGGAACATGTATATGGGATAGCAGATAGACTTGTTATTTTAAGTCGCGGAGAGAAAATAAAAGATGTTAGAAAAGAAGATACCTCGCTGGAAGAACTCTCCGAGATAATGATATCTCATTGAGTAATGTAAATTTTATTTAAGGAGATAAAAATGGAGTTGAACCTAAGAGAGCGTTTTTTAGAGATAATGTGTAATTTCAATACCAGTATAAGGACTATTAAATGGGAGTTTGGATACTGGGGAGAAACTATAAATAACTGGTATGAACAGGGTCTTCCCAAAAAGAATCCTGCTCCAATTCCAACTGAAATTACCACTCCCACTGCATCACTGTATACAGTGGCCTGGACATGTG
>JAGGZA010000130.1 GCA_021162265.1 Candidatus Aerophobota bacterium
ACACCGCTTTGCTCTTGCATTGCAACTTGGAGGAGTAAAGTAGTTAACCTTATTTTTCCATAAGATGAGGGTCTCTTCCTTTTGAGTTTTTTCTGGGGAAGCCGGAAGTGGCTTCCCCTTTTTATTTGATGTAGTTAATCCCGCTTTTACCGATAGTCTTTAGTTAACCTTTTGCTTGACAGCTTCTTTCTATATTTGCTATATTAAACAGGATAATTTATTTTGTTTGAGGATAATAAGGAGTATAAGGGGAGCAATACATAGCAAGATAAGAAGAAAAAGGGTATTTTGTGAAGGATAAGGATAATGTTGTTTATACTGTTATTACCGGGGATCTGGTGTCTTCTAAAAAGGTAGAGAATAGAGCTTTTTTGCAGCAGAAAGTTGAGCTAATAATGGATGAAATTAATGAGGAATTTAAATCCTCTCTTGTTGTTCCTTTTAATTTTACTGCAGGAGATGAATTTCAGGGACTTGTAAGTGAACTTGAAGTAAGCTTTAATTTGACACAGTGGTGGAAGAGAAGGCTTTTTCCCTGGAGAACCCGATTTGGAATTGGTGTGGGTAGGCTTTCCACCCCAATTGCCAGAGCTACCAGCTCTATGGATGGGGAGTGTTTTCATCGTGCCCGAGAAGCAATTGAGATGGCAGAAAAGGAGAAAAGATATCTTATTTATCGCACCGGGGATTTTATTTTAGATATGTCGGTAAATACGGTTATTTTTTTAATGGAGACTATTCAAAGAGACTGGAAAGAAATTCATTATAAAAGGTACTGGCTGTATAAGGAACTGGGAACTCTGGAAAAGGTGGCTACAAGAGAAGATGTTTCCAAACAAGCTGTAATAAAAACCCTGAAAGCAGCAAAGTATAGTGCCATTATGAAGGCAGAGGAAAGTATAAAGATACTTTTATCTGCTTTTCAAAACAGGCTCAGTCTGTCAACCCAGAGAGGTTGACAGGAGATTTGTCAACCCAGAGAGGTTGACAAGAGGTTTAAGTTGGTTTTAAAATTTGTTGAAGTAGTTGTCATTTATGTAATCGTTATTTTTGGAGGGAGTCCCCTGGTTCAGATAATCTGTAGAAAACTTAATTTACCCAGAGCTGATAGAACTGGTCTTAAAGAAGCAGGTAAGTTTATCGGGTATTTTGAGAGATTTTTAGTTTTGACCCTTGCTCTGGTGGATAGTTATAAGGCAGTTACCTTTATTTTTGTGGGTAAGTCTATTTTAAGATTTGCAAGAAGAGAGGAGACAGAATAATTATCTGCTTGGAACTTTGGTGAGTCTTTCCTGGAGTATAGGATGGGCAATATTATTAAAACTTCTTGTTCTATGAAATTTATATCTATAAAAAAAGAAAAGGTTGGGAGCAATGAATAATAAAGTGAGGATAATAGTGGGGGGATTGGTAGCAGGTATTTTGCTTGCTACAGGTTTTGCGGGGGCTGTATGGGCTGCAGTGCAGGAAGTTCAAACATTTGGTCTTGTGGAAAGTCTATCGGCTGCATCTGCCACCCTGACCTCTAATTTTAATAAGGGGGGTGTTGTTTTTGTTAGGGTAAAAGATACTACTGTGGGTGCTTCTTCTGATGCTACTGTTCAAGATGTTACTCATCCTACTAATTGGATCACCTTTAAAGTATACGATGATGGGACTTTCCCCGATGACAATCCCGATGATGGCTACTACTGGGGGAAGTTTACCATTGTGGATGGAGATTACCCCTTTACCGATGATACAAATGATATTTTGGGTCTTGCAAGCGGGGAAACTGCTACTATTACCTGTGATGGTATAACCCATACAATAACTGCTTCTTTCTCCCCTCCTGACCATACAAAACCTGCTATTGATACATTTGAGGTAAATCCCAACTCGTTTTCTCCCAATGGAGATGGAGCACAGGATACAACAGATATTTCCTACTCCCTCTCTGACAATCAGTCACAGACTTTGTGGGTGAGACTTGAGATAAGAAATGCAAGTGATGTAATTGTGAAAACACTCGTTGACGCTGAAACCCAGCAAACGGCAACTCTTTACACCTACACCTGGGATGGAAAGGATTTAAATAATAATGCTGTTCCTGATGGAAATTATACCTGTCGTATAATAGCACTTGATGAGGCAGGGAACAGTATAGAAGAAACCCTTGGTATAACAATTGATACAACTCCCCCCCAGATAACAGGTGTTTCCATTTCTCCCAATCCTTTTTCTCCCAATGATGATGGTGTGAAAGATACGGTAGTCATAAATTTTACCCTCTCAGGTGCTGCTGCAAGTCAGAATAAGGTAGAGATAAGGGATACATCAGGCAATCTTATAAGGACTCTCGATGATGAGATATCTCCTCCCGGTGGAGCAGATGGAGCAAATTCAGTGAGCTGGGATGGGAAAGACTGGGCAGGAAGTTATGTCCTTGATGGGAGCTATTATTATGAGATATGGGCAGTTGATTCTGCGGGAAACACAAGCTTCTTCAGGGGAGTTGTGCGGGTGGATAAGACTTTTCCCTCAACGGACATCCAGGTTCTTTCAAATCCTCCCACTGCAGCCTCAGCTCATGTATCCCCCTTTGATGCAAGTGATCTTGGAGTATCACCTCCTACAGGTCTTTATATATCTGATGTTCAGGAAAATGGTGAATGGCAAACATCTGATGAAAGTGGTATCCAGAGTGTCCAGATTATAATAACAGGTGACTCCTACAACGCTTCCTTTACTCCTCAAAATCCCAACGGTACATGGGAGGGATGGTATCTTTACTGGACTCCACCTGCAAGCGATGGGGTTTACACCATCCTGGTAAGAGCTATTGACACTGTGGGAAACGATACCAGCGCTTCAGGTGCCTCTGCCACCATTACTTATGATAATTCTCCCCCAACCTCTCAAATTACCTCTCCTCCAGATGGGGCAAAATTTGCCACCTATCCTATAACAATAAGTGGTACAGCGGATGACGGGACAGGAGGCTGTGGTGTGAATGTGGTGCAGATAAGAGTAACAAAGCTTGTAAGTCCTCCAACTGTTATTGCAAGTTTTGATACGACCTCTGCAACCGATACGAGCTCTGGAGGAGATTTTTCAACCTGGGAGTATCTTTTCACTCCCGATGAGCCTGGCTCTCCTCCTGTTTCCTATTTAATTGAATGCAGAGCTATTGATGACCTTTATGAGTCAACGTCTCCCACATCTTCCTCTCATATCCAGGCAAGTCCTGATAGCATAACCATAACCTATGATACGCAAAGCCCTCCCTATCATCCAACAGATATAAGAGATGATGGCGTTCCTTTATCTACAGGACATTATTTTGGGATAAACAATGTTTTAACCTGCAATCAGATATACTTTTCAGGTCTTCAGGGGGTAAGATTTGAATACAGGGTTGAACCTTCAGGGCAGTGGCAGACAATTGGTTTTTCGCCTTACACTGCAACACCTCCTGCATCCTATGTAGCAGAGGTTTCATGGAATACAGAAGGACTTTCAAGTGATACCACTTATTCTTTCCGTGCTGTTGCAGTTGGAAGTGATATACCCTCTGGCACATATAGTGGGTGTCATGTGGATAATACCTCACCCGGGGCACCTTATAATTTAAGGGATGACGGAGTCTTAATTACATCAGGGCATGTTTTTGGGCGTACCAATGTTTTATCCTGCAATGCTGATGTTACCGATACATCTTTGTGGGGCGTGAGCTTTGAATACAGGGATTATACTGCCTCAGCTACCTGGGCAACTATTGGGACTGATACATCACCTGAAGGTAATGAGTTTTCTGTCACATGGGATACAACAGGACTTGATACAACTCATACCTACTGGATAAGGGCAACGGCAATAGATATAGCAAGTAATGAGACTTCCTCTTCTGCTATTACCGGTTGCAGTATTGAGTTGAGTCCTCCCGTGTTTCAATCACTTTCTAAAAATAAGGATGTTTATAAAAATGGAGATACTGTTGTGATAACTGCAAACCTTGATGCAGCAAATTATAATTTAAGCGCTGATTTTTCGCAGGTTGATTCGGAATATGGTGAGGGAAGTAATGTGGAGCAGGTTACCGATAATCATGATTCTACCTATACCATTGAGTATACAATATCTTCCTACAACAGCCGTTCTGATTCCTCTTATAATGTAGTTATCACAGCAGATGATCTCGCAGGTAACGAGGCAACATCATCTATAACGGTTATTCTTGATAATACATCTCCAACTGCCTCCTTAATATCTCCCTCTGGAAGCTGCATTCTGCATGGCACACAGGAATTTGTCATTCAGGATACATTATCACCTGATACAGATGTTACAACATTTACCTTAGAGTATTCACCCT
>JAGGZA010000120.1 GCA_021162265.1 Candidatus Aerophobota bacterium
CCTTTAATTATCAAGAATCTGGAAATTGTCAATTCCTTGAGGATTAAAAAATTACTTTTTAAGAATAGGGTTTTCTCCATCGAATAAATGGATAATCTCAGGAGTAAAGTAAAGCCATACAGTATCACCTTTATTGAATTTTTCATGAGCTGGAACAACAGCTTTAGCAGAGGTTTTACCTTTATCTCCAAGGTCTACTGTTAAGATTGTTTTATCTCCCTGAAATTCGATGATTCTCACCACCCCGGCAATTGTATTTCCCTCTTTCTTATTTCTATAGACGGTGATTTGTTGAGGACGAACACCAACTGTGACTTTTTTGCCTATGTATTGTGGATCTATTTCTCCCTCAAACTTAAAGGTTCTCTTCCCTTCAGGGGTAGGAATAAATAAAGTATGTAGGTCTTCAATCTCCCCTTCAATGAAATTCATCGCTGGTTCACCTATAAAGTATGCCACAAAACGATTCGCGGGTCTGTTCCATATCTCCTCCACTGTTCCTATTTGTTGCAGCTCAGCTTGATACATAACAACCAACCTATCACAGAGAGAAATAGCCTCTGCCTGGTCGTGTGTGACGTAAATAGTGGTAAGAGCAAGATCATCGTGAAGTCGCCGTATCCGAGCTCTAAGTTCATGCCTGACACGCTGATCTGCATGGGAGATAGGTTCATCCAGTAAGGTAAGATTGGGCTTTCGGATAAGAGCTCGAGCCAGGGAAACTCTCTGTTGAAGACCACCAGGTAAAGACGAGGGATACTTTTTCAATACCGAGGTTAAGCCGAGGAGTTCCGCAATCTCCTTTACTTTCTTATCCACCGAATCTCCTTTCATTCCTTTTGCTCTCAGAGGGAAAGCTATATTCTCATAAACATTTAATCTGTGATAAAGAGCATACGATTCAAAAGCAAGAGCAACATTTCTTTCTCCAGGCTCAAGATGATTAACAACTTTTCCATCAAATAAAATCTCACCTCTTGTGATTTCCTCAAGCCCTGCCAGCATACGTAAGGTAGAACTTTTTCCGCTTCCAGAGGGACCTACAATTGCCAGAAACTCTTTATCCTCGCAGGTAAAGGTCAGATCTCTAACTCCTATTACGTTTCCTCGGGGGTAAATCTTCCATACATGTTTAAGCTCTATTCTACTCACTTTTTAAGACTCCTATTTAGATATTCCTACCGTCTTTTTATAAAAAAACATATGGTTTTGATCAAATTCAAGCCAGATTTTCTCTGATTGTTCATACTCACAAAACCCTTCTGTTCTTGCGTAAAGAAAGCTGTCCTTAAGCTCAAAGGTAACAACGCTACTTTCAGCCTCATGGACAATTGCATAAATTGGCAGCTGGAAGGAATTATCTGAAATTTTTTCTCTACTCAATTTTATATGCTCAGGCCTTATACCAAGACGGGTTACGATGTGACCATTTTCTTCCCTTGCTACTTTTTTCATTGACTCTACAAGATCATCCTTAATCTTAATAATAAAGTCATCTCCTGCCCTGAAAAATGTTTTTCCCTCCTTTGTAGTTATCTCACCATCTACCAAGTTCATTGGAGGCTCGCCAACAAGTCTCCCCACAAAATCGGTTGCCGGTCTGTAGTAAATTTCCTCTGGCGTGCCCTCCTGTTCTATAAGGCCTTTTCTTAAAATTGCCATCCTGTCTGATAGAGCAAGAGCTTCTCTAAAATCATGAGTTACGTATATGATGGTGCTTTTATAATTATGTGCGAATTCTTTAAGAAGAGTCTGCGTGGAAAACTTTAATCTGGCATCAAGATGTGCAATAGGTTCATCAAGAAGGTAAACCTCTCCTTTTCTTACCAGCGCTCTTGCCAGTGATACACGCTGTTTCTGACCACCACTCAGGTGTTGAGGTAACCTATCAAGGAGCTCTTTAATTCCAAGAAAACTTGCTATCTCCTCAACTTTTTTTCTTTCTTCCTTGGGGGATAGGTTTAAACCCCATCTTGGAGCTCTCAGAGGGAAAGCTATATTCTCATAAACATTCATATGAGGATAGAGGTTATAACTTTCAAAAGCCATAGATACGTTTCTTTGTTGTGGAGGAAGGTTATTTACCACATGACCGTTAAAGTATATCTTTCCTGAAGTAACGTCTTCTATACCAGCAATCATCTTGAGAATTGTAGTTTTGCCGGCACCTGTTGGTCCGAGAATGGAAAAAAATTCTCCTTCCCTGCAGGTGAAACTGACACCTTTAACAGCTTTCTTCTTCCCATATAACTTAACTACATTTTCAAGTCTTACTTCAGCCATGGTTATTCTTCCTCCTCCTCTTCTTCTTCCTCTTCCTCTTTTGGCCTTGGGCTATATTTAAAAATTATCACAGCAATTATTGTGGCAATAATAGCTCCTATCCATTGAGGAATAAACTTTTCAATAAATCTGAGCCAGAATAAGTTAAAAAAACACCAGAAAAGAATTGACCAAAAGAGCCAGTTACCCATTGTCATTCGCGGTAGTAGCATATTTGTCCCCTTTCTAATTTAGTTTTAATTGAAAAAATTTGATTAAATTACCCTTTCACTGCTCCAAAGGTTAATCCTCTAATTATGTATCTTTGCATAAACCAGGCTGCAAGTAAAGTTGGTAGTATAGCAATTGCAGCTCCTGCCGCCATAGGTCCATACTGGACCTCAATAGAACCCCAGAAGGAAGATATTAATACAGTCATTGGTCTTGCTGTTACACGGGTAAAAAGAAAAGCATAGAAGAACTCATTCCAGGACCATATTAAACAAAATACTGTTGTTACAGCAAGACCTGGTTTGATGAGAGGGAAAACAATCCTGCGGAAAATGTCTACACGGGTGTATCCGTCTATCATTGCTGCCTGTTCCAGTTCTTCAGGAATTTCTTTGAAGAATCCATACAAAAGGAAGGTAGCAAATGAGGTGTTAAAGTAGATATACATCAGGGTTAATCCAATATGTGTATCAAGCAATCCAAGAATGCGGTACATGACAAAGAAAGGAATAGCAGCTACAACAGGTGGAAACATTCTTGTTGAGATAGTAACAAAAAGTAAATGTCCGTAACCTGTGTTCCAGCGAGCAAAACTATACGCAGCAAGCATTGAGATAACCATAACAATCGCTGTGCTTACAACACTTACAATCGCTGTGTTTGCCAGGTTATACCAGAAAGGATACTCTGTAAATAACCTCTTGAAATTTTCCAGAGTGACTTTGAAAAATACAAGTTTTCTTACATCGGTTGTAAATATATCACCCGGAGACTTAATTGCAGTAAGATATATCC